>CAVJNL010000036.1:0-16857 GCA_963650985.1 Clostridium sp. CAG:413 | reverse complement strand
CTCCCCATCGGAGTTTTTTCAATCTAAAAGTGTTGCACTTGCTTGACAATCTGCCCTGTCACGGCAAAGCCGTGACTGGGGGATTCTTCACCGCACCCCTTGTGCCGCAAAACGCCTCCGGCGGGGTACTTTCTGTCACCAGCGACAGAAAGTACCCAAAGAACGCCGCCAAAACCCATGGTTTTGGAATCCTTGCGCGGGCGTGGTGCGGAAAGTATCGGAACCTTTCACCCCCGCGAATAAAACGGTACAACCCCGTCCCGTGCTTTCGCACTGTCCCGGCGTCTATCCACCGCGACGCGCTCCGCGCTTGTGCTGCCTGTCCAAACAGGGAAAACCACTGCGTCTACCGACGGGCGGGGCAGAGCCCCGCCCCTACGAATTTCTATCGTCAAACAATGCGTAGGGGCGACCCTTGCGGTCGCCCGCCCGGACTACCACCGCACCCCACAACTGTCCCCTTTCCCCTTATTTATTATCACATCATCCCGCACCGCTCCGCCTGGTGCGCCCGCAGCGCCTCATACAGCGCCTCAATGTCCGCCACCGTGTTCTCCGGGGCGAAGCTAATGCGTATCACCCCCGCCGCCGTGCGTTTGTCCAGCCCCAGGGCCGACACCACATGGCTGCTCTTCCCCTTGTGGCAGGCGGACCCGGCGGAGATGCAAATGCCCCGGCTGCCCAGGTCGTTGACCATATTGCTGCTGGGGTAGCCCGGCAGCGAAACGGCCAAAATATGCGGCGCCGTCCCCCCGCCAACCACCACCATTCCCGGAATGGTCAGCAGCTTCTCCCGGCACAGGGCCTTCAGTTCCGTCATGTGCCGAATCTTCTCGTCATAGTTTTCCATCCGCAGCTCCACCGCCTTGGCAAAGCCCGCGATCTGCGCCGTGGCCTCCGTGCCGGACCGCAGCCCCATCTCCTGTCCCCCGCCGGGGAGGAGGGGGCGGAAAGAACGCAGCTTCGGGCTGATATACAGCGCCCCGATGCCCTTGGGCCCGCCCAGCTTGTGCCCCGAAAGGCTCATGAGGTCCACGCCCCAGCCCACCGGGTCGCAGGCCACCTTCAAAAAGCCCTGCACCGCGTCACAGTGCAGCAGCGCGCCGCTGCCCGCTTCCCGCAGGCCTTGGGCCACCTCCGCCACCGGGAACACGCACCCGGTCTCGTTGTTCACCAGCATCATGCTCACCAGCACCGTGTCCGCCCGCACCGCGTCCAGTACCTGGCGCGCCGAGACCATCCCGGTCCTGTCCGGCTTCAGATAGGTCACCTGATACCCCTCGGCCTCCAGCCATTTGCAGGTCTCCAGCACGGCGCTGTGCTCCACGGCGGTGGTGACGATGTGCTTACCCTTGTGCCGCCCGTGCCACGCCGCGCCCCGGATGGCCCACACATCGCTCTCCGTGCCGCAGGAGGTGAAAAACAGCCGCTCCTTGGGGCAGCCCAGGGCCTCGGCGATGACCGCCCGCCCGCGCTCCGCCACGGCCTTTCCGTCTTGCCCAAAGGGATATTGCGAGGACGGATTGCCGCTGTGGCCGCGCAAAACCTCCGCCATTGCCTCAATAACTTCCTCCGGCACCAGCGTGGTGGCGGCGTTATCCAAATAGTGCAAGAAAAACACCTCATTTCCACCGCCTGACCCTTGCCAGTCGGCGAAAGATAGATTATAATACAACCATATATTATAATGGATAAATCGACAAAGTGCAAGGAGAAAACCCCATGCGAATCGCCATCTATACCCTTGGCTGCAAGGTCAACCAATACGAGACCCAGGCCATGGAGCAGGAGCTGACGGCCCGGGGCCATGAGCTGGTGGATTTTGAGCAGGCGGCGGACGCCTACATCATTAACACCTGCTCCGTCACCGCCGTCAGCGATAAAAAGTCCCGTCAGATGATCCGCCGGGCGAAAAAAATGAATCCCGAAGCCATCGTGGCCGCCTGCGGCTGCTATGTCCAAACCCATACCGACGAGGTCAAGGCCCTGGGCATCGACCTCATCGGCGGCACCGGCCAGCGCATGGAGTTTCTGCACCGGCTTCTCACAGCGGCCCAGGAAAAGCAGACCCGCGTCCTGGTAGACGACGCCCTCCACCGCCACGATTTTGAAATTCTCCCCGCCGGGGGCCGGCAAAGCCGCACCCGCGCCCTGCTGAAGGTGGAGGACGGCTGCCGCAATTTCTGCACCTACTGCATCATCCCCTTCGCCCGGGGCCCGGTCCGCTCTCTGCCCTTAGACGAAGCGGCCCGCCAAACTGCCCAGCTTGCTGAGCAGGGCTACCGGGAGGTGGTGCTCACGGGCATCGAGATTTCCTCCTGGGGCCGGGACCTGCCCGGCGATAAGAGCCTCATCGACCTCCTGGAGGCGGTCTCCGCCGCCGCCGGAGAAATGCGCGTCCGCCTGGGGAGCCTGGAGCCCAGGACCATCACCGAAGACTTTTGCTGCCGGGCATCCACACTCAAAAATCTCTGCCCCCATTTCCACCTGTCTCTTCAGTCCGGCTGCGATGCCACCTTGCGCCGTATGAATCGCCGATACGACACTGCCCGCTTCACCGAATCTGCCCTTTTGCTGCACCGATTTTTCCCCGATTGCGCCATCACAACGGACCTGATCGTGGGTTTCCCCGGCGAAACAGAGGAGGAATTTGTCACCACATTGGACTTCATCCGCCGCTGCGGCTTTGCCCAGATCCATGTTTTTCCCTACTCCATCCGCCCCGGCACCCGCGCCGCCGCCATGGAGCAGATACCCAAAAATATAAAGGAGCAGCGGGCCGCCCAAGCAGGCGAAGTGGCCGCCGCCCTCCACGAAAAATACCTGCAAGGCTGCGTGGGCAAGACATTCCCCGTGCTCTTCGAGCAGCCGGGCGCGCCGGGCTTTTACACCGGCCACGCCCCCAACTATATGGAGGTGGCCGCCCCCGGCGAAAACCTCCACAACTGCCTGCGCCCCGTGCGCATCACCGCCGTAGAGGGGACCGTTTTGAAAGGAGAAATTGTTTCGTGAGCCACTTTTTTGCCTACATCAACCGTATGCGCTTCATAAACCGCTGGGCCCTCATGCGCAACAGCTACACCGAAAATATCCAGGAGCACAGCCACCAGGTGGCGGTGCTGGCCCACGCCCTGGCCGTCATCCGCAACCGCTGCTTCGGCGGCTGCGTGGACGAGGGCGCCGTGGCCGTGGCCGCCCTGTACCACGACGCCCCGGAGATCCTCACCGGCGACCTGCCCACACCTATTAAATATTATAACCCCCAAATTCGCGACTCCTATAAGCAGGTGGAGCGGGTGGCCGAGGACAAGCTGCTGGCCATGCTCCCCCGGGAGCTGCGCGTAGACTACGAAGAAGCCCTGCGCCCCTCCGATGAGCAGGTACAGGAGCTGGTGAAGGCGGCGGACAAGCTCTCCGCCCACATCAAGTGTCTGGAGGAGCTGAAGGCCGGCAACGGCGAGTTCCGGGCGGCGGCGGAGCAGACCCGGGCGGCCCTGGACAAGATGGACCTGCCGGAGCTAAAATATTTCTGCGAGAATTTCCTGGGCAGCTTTGCCCTGACTTTGGATGAAATGGAGTGACATAAAATGAAAGCAATCGTGACCGTAGTAGGAAAAGACCAGGTGGGCATCATCGCCGGTGTCTGCAACCGTTTGGCCGAGAACAACATCAATGTCCTGGACATCAGCCAGACCGTCATGGAGGGCTACTTCACTATGATGATGGTGGTGGACCTGTCCCTGTGCGACGCGCCCTTTGACCGGCTGGGCCGCAGCCTGAAGGAATACGGCGAGGGCCGTGGCCTCTCCATCCGCATCCAGCGGGAGGACATTTTCGACGCCATGCACAAGCTGTAAGAGGTGTAACTATGCTGAGTCTGAACAATATTTTCGACACCATCAACATGATCGACAAGCAGCACCTGGACATCCGCACCATCACCATGGGCATCTCCCTGCTGGACTGCGTAAGCGAGGACCCCAAGCGCTGCTGCGATAAAATTTATGATAAAATCACCAAATACGCCGAAAACCTGGTGAAAACCGGGGAAAATATCGAAAGCGAGTTCGG
Source organism: Clostridium sp. CAG:413 (assembly GCA_963650985.1). Classification (GTDB taxonomy): domain Bacteria; phylum Bacillota; class Clostridia; order Oscillospirales; family Oscillospiraceae; genus Vescimonas. The sequence continues at coordinate 12,786 of CAVJNL010000036.1, read as the reverse complement.
CATCCCCATCGTCAATAAGCGCATCTCCGTGACCCCCATGGCCCTGGTTGCCGGGGCCTGCGACACCGAGGACCTGGTGCCCTTTGCCCTGACTATGGACCGGGCGGCCAAGACCTGCGGCGTGAACTTCATCGGCGGCTTTTCGGCCCTGGTGCAAAAGGGCCTGGCCCGGGGCGACGAGCTGCTGCTGTGCGCCATTCCCCAGGCCCTGGCCGAGACGGACTTCGTCTGCTCCAGCGTCAACGTAGGCTCCACCAAGGCGGGCATCAACATGGACGCCGTGGCCCGCATGGGCCGCATTATTAAAGAAACGGCTCACCTGACGAGAGAGCAGGAGGGCCTGGGCTGCGCCAAGCTGGTGGTGTTCTGCAACGCCGTGGAGGATAACCCCTTCATGGCGGGCGCCTTCCACGGTGTGGGCGAGGCCGACAGCGTCATCAATGTGGGCGTCAGCGGCCCCGGCGTTGTGTACCACGCCCTGCAAAGCGTCAAGGGCGCCCCCTTCGATGTGGTGGCCGAGACGGTGAAAAAGACCGCTTTCCAGATCACCCGCATGGGCCAGATGGTGGCCGCCGAGGCCTCCCGCCGGCTGAACACCCCCTTCGGCATCGTGGACCTGTCCCTGGCACCCACCCCGGCGGTGGGCGACAGCGTGGCCCGCATCCTGGAGGAGATGGGCCTGGAGACCTGCGGCACCCACGGCACCACAGCGGCTTTGGCTCTGCTGAACGACGCGGTAAAAAAGGGCGGCGTCATGGCCTCATCCCATGTGGGCGGCCTCTCCGGCGCGTTCATCCCCGTGTCCGAGGACGAGGGCATGATTGCCGCAGCCCTGGATGGCACCCTGACCCTGGATAAGCTGGAGGCTATGACCTGCGTCTGCTCCGTAGGCCTGGACATGATCGCCGTCCCCGGCGACACCACCGCCGAGACCATCTCCGCCATCATCGCCGACGAGGCCGCGGTGGGCATGGTCAACAGCAAGACCACCGCCGTGCGCATCATCCCCGTGGAGGGCAAGCGCGTGGGCGACATGATCGAGATGGGCGGCCTCCTGGGCTCCGCCCCGGTCATGCCCGTCCATTCCGCCTCCTCCGCCGCGTTCATCGCCCGTGGCGGCCGCATCCCCGCCCCGCTCCAGAGCCTGAAAAACTGATAAATTTCGCACGGATTTAATATTCCCTTGGTAGAATCGCGGCCCATACAGTGGTATACTGTATTTGAAAATAGAAAGGAGAGTGCATCTATGTGTGACGCATCCTATAAAATTGATTTTAGCGCAAAAAAGGGCTTTATCTGCGATATGGACGGCGTGATCTATCACGGCAACCGTATCCTGCCCGGTGTGGCCGAGTTCATCCAGTGGCTCCACGACGAGGACAAGGAGTACCTGTTTCTCACCAACAACAGCGGCTACACCCCCCGGGAGCTGAACCAAAAGCTGGCCCGCATGGGCCTGGATGTGCCGGAGGAGCACTTCTACACCAGTGCCCTGGCTACGGCGGCCTTTCTCAAGGAGCAGGCCCCGGGCTGCTCCGTGTTCGCCATCGGCGAAGCGGGCCTGCTGAACGCCCTCTATGACGCGGGCATCACCATGAACGATGTGAATCCCGATTATGTGGTGGTAGGGGAGGGGCGCACCTACTCCCTGGACACCCTCACCAAGGCCACCAACCTGGTCATGGCCGGGGCCAAGCTCATCGGCGCCAATTCCGATGTGTCCAGCCCCATTGAAAGCGGCATCGCCCCTGCCTGCCGGGCCCTCATCGCCCCCATCGAGATGGCTACGGGCAAGCAGGCCTACTTCTGCGGCAAGCCCAATCCCTTGATGATGCGCACGGGCCTGCGGATGCTCCACTGTCACTCCGCTGAGGCGGTGATGGTGGGCGACCGCATGGATACCGATGTCATCTCCGGCCTGGAAAGCGGAATGTCCACGGTCCTGGTCCTCTCCGGCGTCTCCACCCCCGAGACCCTGCAAACCTACGCCTACCGCCCCAGCATCGTCCTAAACGGCGTAGGCGACATCCCCCTCATGGCCAAAGCCGCCAAATAATAACTCCCCGGCGGGCCGAAAAAAATCGGCCCGCCCTTTTCATACCTACCCAAATCGGGCGGACAGGGTCGTCCGCCCCTACAAGCCCTTTTGTAGGGGCCGATGCCCGCATCGGCCCGCCCTACCGCACTTCTTGTAACCCTCCGTAGGGCGGGGTGCCCACACCCCGCCGCCCGTCAACCCACAGCACTCCCGGCAGGGCACACGGGCCCTGCTCTACAAAAATATGGTGTAGGGCGGGACCCATGTGTCCCGCCGCCTAATACCCACCGCACCCCATGCAAAAAAACCATGTCATTGCGAGACCAGTGACCGATGTCACTGGTCGTGGCAATCCGTACCCCCGCCCCCAAAGCCTCCCCTGCGTAAGGGGAGGTGGCGCGAAGCGCCGGAAGGGTCGCCCCACCGCACTTCTTGTAACCTCCCGTAGGGGCGGACGCCCCTGTCCGCCCGCCCCACCGCACCCCCATACACAAAAAGACATCCGGCCTACACCGGATGCCTTTTCGCTTATACATTATAAAATTCTTTTCAAAAATCACACCTTCAGCTTGTCCTTCTTCCCCTCCTTCAGCATGGCGACCACCATGCCGGTCAGGGCGAACAGGGCCAGGGCGTTGGGCAGGACGATCAGGTTGTTGAACATATCCGTCAGCTCCCACACGAAGTCGTTGCCGGTGAGGGTGCCCAGGAAGATGAACACCAGCGCCACGATGGTGTAAACGGTGTTGCACAGCTTCTTGTTCTTCCGACCAAAGAGATAGTTGGCGTTGATGCGGCCAAAGAGGTTCCAGCCCAGCACCGTGGAGAAGGCGAAGAAGAACAGGCAGATAGCCACGAATATATTGCCGAAGGTCTCGCCGAACACCGTGCCGAAAGCTGCCTGGGCCAGATTGGACTTGTTCAGCACAGTGTTGGCCGCCGCAGCGCCGCACTCGTGGAGGGGGCCGCCGGTGGTGTACAGGGTGGAGATGATGACCAGAGCGTTCAGCGTCAGCACCACAAAGGTGTCAATGAACACCCCGGCCATAGCCACCACGCCCTGGTCGTGGGGGTGGGCCACATTGGCCTGGGCGTGAGCGTGGGGGGTGGAGCCCATACCGGCCTCGTTGGAGAACAGGCCGCGCTTAGCGCCCTGGCTGATGGCGGTTTTCAGAGCGTAGCCGATGCCGCCGCCGATGATAGCGCTGGGGTCAAAAGCGTACTTAAAAATCATGCCGAAGGTCTCGGGAATGTACTTAATGCGCACCACCAAAACGGTCAGCGCACCCAGCAGGAAGATACCGGCCATAACGGGCACGATCTTCTCGGTGACAGCGGCCAAACGCTGCACACCGCCCAGGAAGATGATGGCGCAGATGATGACCAGCACGATACCCATGACCCAGGAGGGGATGCCGAACGCGGTGTTGAAGGTGGAGCCGATGGAGTTGGACTGCACCATGCTGCCCATGAGGCCCAGGGCCAGGATGATCGCCACGGCGAAGAAGCCCGCCAGGAACTTGCCGAACCCGCCCTTAAACGCGGTGGTGATGTAGTACACCGGGCCGCCGTGGACGGTGCCGTCCTTGTCGATGATGCGGGTCTTCTGGGCCAGGGTAGCCTCGGCGTAGATGGTAGCCATGCCAAAGAAAGCGATGACCCACATCCAGAAGATAGCGCCGGGGCCGCCGGTGAGGATAGCGCCGGAGGCACCCACGATGTTGCCGGTGCCCACCTGGGCGGCAATGGCCGTCGCCAGGGCCTGGAAAGAGGTCATGCCGCTCTCCTGGGCGCCGCCTTTGAACTTCAGGTTGCCGAAGGTCTTCTTCATGGACTCGCCGAAGCAGCGCACCTGCACGAAGCGGGTGCGGATGGAGTACCACAGACCCACGCCGATGAGCAGGAACACCAAAATGTAGTTGGACAGGTATTCGTTGATCTTACATACAATTGGGTACAATACTTCTTCGATCATTTTCTTTTCTCTCCTTCAAAAAAATAAGAGCCGCTACGCAGCGACTCCGAAGAATGCAGAGGAAATGGCGAAAAGCACTTCCGTCTCTGTCCTTTTGCCTGAGAGATTCGGCCCAAGCGGCCTTACACCTTCGGCACCCAACTCAATGGGATTCTCCAGAGTCCCCTCCCCGTTCAGTTTCGTGGCGATCCTTAACGGTTCACAGGGCCATATAAAAGATGGATGTAGTATAGCACGGGGAAAAGAGAATTGCAAGAGGAAATTTGCGATTTGTGCATGATTTTGAAAAAAGAGGCCCTGCAAGGGCCGATCCGAACGCCTTGCAGGGCCGTAAATCTGTTGAAAACCGGGCGTTTCAGCGCAGGAGCCCGTAGACCTCCTCCGTCACCGGCTCCAGCCACTCGTTGGAGCCGTCCATCCCCGGGACCTCCACCGCCAGGTGGGAGAACCAACTGTCCGGGGCCGCGCCGTGCCAGTGCTTGACACCGGCGGGAATGTTCACCACATCTCCCGGGTGCAGCTCCTGGGCGGGCTTGCCCTCCTCCTGGTAGTAGCCCCGTCCGGCCACGCACACCAAGATCTGTCCGCCGCCCTGAGAGGCGTGGTGGATGTGCCAGTTGTTGCGGCACCCCGGCTCAAAGGTCACATTGAAAATGCCCACCTGGGAGGTCGACAAGGGCGCTAGATAGCTCTGCCTGATGAAATACTGGGCAAAGCCATCGTTGGGCGCGCCAATGGGGAAGACCATGGCGTTTTCGTGGGCCGTTTTGGCGTCCGCCGCCGCATCGTCTTCTGCCCAGACCTCTTTAGCCATGCGGAAGGCCGCCCAGGCCTTGGGCCAGCCTGCGTAAAAGGCCGCGTGGGTCAGGATCTCCGCGATCTCCGTCTTGGTCACGCCGTTTTTCTTGGCGGACTCCAGGTGATAGCGGAAGGAGGAGTCCGTCAGCCCCTGGGCCATCAGGGCCACCACCGTTACAACGCTGCGGTCCCGGAGGGAGAGGGACTCCTCCCGGCTCCATACCTGGCCGAAGAGCACATCGTCGTTGAGCTGCGCAAATTTGGGCGCGAACTCGCCCAGGGCCTCCCGGCCCGCCGTCTGCTTTACTGCCATTGCTTTTGCCCTCCTGTCAAATGTCCAGCGTTTCCACCCATTTCTGCACGGCGGCGGCGCTTTCGCCGCTGCGCAGGCGCTTGCCGGGGAGCCACTGGGTTGCAGGACACACCTTCTTGAGGATGTCCTCGGTCTTGCCCATCCCGCTTCCGCCGGAGGTGGCAAAGGGGATGACCTTCTTGCCGCCAAAATCATAGCTTTCCAGGAAGGTCTCAATGATCCGCGGGGCCTGATACCACCAAATGGGGAAGCCCACGAATACCGCGTCATACTGCCCCATGTCCGCCACTTCCGCGCCGATGGCGGGGCGGCTGTGCTCGTCCTTCATCTCCACGGTGCTGCGGCTCTTCGCGTCCATCCAGTCCAGGTCTGCAGCGGTGTAAGCCACCTGGGGCGCGATCTCAAACAAATTGCCGCCGGTGGCGCCCGCAATGGTCTTTGCCAGCTTCTTCGTCTCACCGCTGGCGGAAAAATAAGCTACCAAAATCTTCTTCATTGTCGTCACTCCTATTTATAATTACACATTTTTGCCCATTTCATAGGCCTCTTCCATGGCCGGGGTGCTCCGGACCTCTCCGGCCTCGTAGACCCCGTTTCCGATGATGACGCCCTTTTCCACCGCGCCCTCCACGCACTCGGCGTAGCCCCGGAAGCAGGCCAGGGTGGTGTCGGCGGAGACCTTGGCCTCGTCCGCCATGGTGACGATGTAGTAAAGCTCCTTGTCCTTCACCTCCAGCCACCGGGCCACGGTGCGGTCGATAACGGCCTTGAGCTGGGCGTCAATGGAGTAAAAGTATACCGGGCTGGCTAAAACCAGCACCTCCGCGTTGATCATCTTCTGCAAGAGATCCGCCATGTAGTCCTTTTGGACGCAGGCACCGTCGTGCTTAGCGCAGTAGTAGCAGCCCAGGCAGGGGGCGATCTTCTTCTCCGTCACGCGGATCTTCTCCACCTGGTGGCCCGCTTCCCGAGCGCCCCGCATAAATTCGTCGCACAAAATGTCGGAGTTTCCGCCCTTGCGGGGACTGCCGGACAAAATCAAAATCTTCTTGCTCATGTCAGATACCCTCCTTATGCAAAAAACTTGACAGTGATACGGTTCTGCTGTATAACTTTATTAAAGTTCACTTATATAATACAACTTAAAGTATACTTTAAGTCAAGCCTTTTTTTGAAAATTTTGTGGGAGGAAGCTATGGTCTATACGGTGGGTGAAATGGCAAAGCTGCTGGAGGTGCCTACCTCCACGCTGCGGTATTACGATAAGGAGGGGTTGCTGCCCTTTGTGGAGCGGTCCTCCGGTGGCATACGGATGTTCCGGGAGTCAGACCTGGAGTGGCTGCAGGTGATCGGCTGCATGAAGCGAGCGGGCATGTCCATACGGGACATTCGACGCTACATTGAGCTGGCCCGACAGGGAGACGACACCATTGATACCCGCCTGGAAATGTTTCGCCGCCAGCGAGAGGTGCTGACGCAGCAGATCGCCCAAATGCAGCGCACCCTGGAGACGGTGGAATATAAGTGCTGGTTTTACGAGACGGCCCAGGCGACCGGGTCTGTGGAGGCGGTCAGCGCCATGGCGGAGGAGGATCTGCCGGAGCGTTTTCGCGCCATCCGCCGGGAGCTGCGCGGCGAGGATTGAGCGGAAGAATCAAAAAGTAAAGAGCGGCCCTGCTGACATGCAAGGTCGCTCTGTTATTTTTGAAATGGCGCATTGATCGGGCCGCTTCTGCCTTTGCCGCCCGGTCAGCGGTTGCGCCGGTATCCGGCCTCGTCCGTGTATTCCGGGTGATCCTTCAGATAGTCGTCGTTGTCACCGCAGATGGTGTAGTCGCACTTGCAGCCGTTGGAGCAGGTGGTGGTGCGCACCAGCCGCGCCCCGATGAGCTCCATAGAGGCATAGTCGGGGTTACACAGGGCGGGCATCACCTCCGGCAGCCCAAATTGCTTGGCAAATTCCGCCGCCGGGCAGGCGGTGAACTCATAGTAAATGGGCTTGCCCTTTTCAAACGGCGCCACCCACATCTTGTAGTCGCCCCAGCGGTCGCACTGCTTTTTGGCGCTGCAGAAGGCTTTGTACATAAGCCACTTAAAAAACGGCTTGTTGCAGTCCACAAATTTCGACAGACAACGGAAAGCGGGCAAAATTATCTCGCCCTCCATCTCCTCGATTTCCGCCAGGCTCGTCACCTCCCGGCAGACCGCGTAATAGGTCATCAGCGCAATGCAGTCGTAAGTGCCCCCGGGCCCGTTGTGAAAATTCTTCTTCCCGCCCAGATCCGTGCGCCATGTGGATAAATAGTCCACATACTGCTTCTGCACCCGCTCCCACACGGCCTCCCGCTCCCCGGCGGGGTAGTGCAGGGCGATCTTCTCCTGAATCTGCTGCTTGCAGGCCTTGGAGTAAAGCACATGGCACCTCCGGTCAAATGGCAGCTCACTGTCCTTCATATTCTGTCTCCTTTTCCATCTTCTTAGTATTTGTTAGGGGACTCTAACCTCGTCCCTTAAAAAACGGACCGGCACCCACCGACCCGTGTATCTGTCCGATGCAGCTATTTTACCGCATTTTTTCCCTTTGTCAAGATGCAGAGCGCCGTATTTCGGGAAAAATCGCCTTATTTATCACCGTTTTCCGCCACCCAGGTGCGCACATAGTCCACAAACAGCTTGGTGGATTTCGACAGCGCCTTTTCGTCCTTCACGCCGATGCCGATGGGCCGGTCAAACTGCTGGGGTGCCCGGCACACCTGCACGGGCAGGGGGCTGTGGCTCACCATCAGCCGGGGCAGCAGGCTGATGCCCAGCCCCTCGGACACCATGGCTAAGATGGTTCGGTCCTCCCGGGCGGTGTATTTCACCTGGGGCCGTATGCCCATTTTATCGAAGGCGGCCATGATCTCGTAGTCCTCGCCCTCCTCCAATAAAATGAACGGCTCCGTAGCCAGGGCCTCCACCGGGAAGGGGGCTGCCTGGGCCAGGGGATGGTCGCAGGGCACCACCACCTGCAATTCGTCCCGGTACAGGGAGTAGGTCTGCAAGTGCTTGGTGGACGGCAGCCGGAAGAACCCGCAGTCCACCGTCCCCGACACGATCCACCCCTCGATCTGGTCGTAAAAGTCCCCCGTCACCACCTCAAACTCGATGTTGGGGTAGAGCTGCCCAAAGCTCTTGAGAATGCGCGGCATCCACTGAAACGACACGCTGGAAAAGGTCGCCACCTTCACCAGGCCGCTGTCCATGCCCTTGAGGCTCTCCACCGTCTGCATCATGCCGTGGTGCGCGGCGCAGAGCTTTTCTACCTGGGGCAGCAGGGCCCGCCCGTCCGCCGTGAGCACCACGCCGCCCCGGTTGCGGCTGAGGAGGGTGACGCCCAGCTCCGCCTCCAGCGCGTTGATGGCGTGGCTGATGCCCGACTGGGTGAAGTTCATGGCCTCCGCCGCCTTGGAAAAGCTCCCGCAGGCCGCGGTTTTCAAAAAGATCTGATACTTAGTAATACTCATAAGATACCTCCCGCTGATCCTGTCGAAAATTCCTTCGGAATTTTCCAACAAAAGGTTTGCAGCCTGCTGCGCGCATAATTTTTGCGCTTGCGCAAGAATTCCACACTTGCAGTCTGAGAGGTATTTTTCCCCACGCACATGTCGCGGTGAAAAATGATCTCAATTTTTTGCGTCTGCGGACGCAAACTCTGCGAGGCTTTTGAGCAAGCTGCGTATTTATTTTGTGTTGCCCTTATTATACCATACAACTCCTCATGCTTTCAAGAACAAACATGCGCTTCACAAATATATTTTTCTGTGCTATGATGGATCCAGCTTAAAGATCAAAGATTGGAGGACAAAAATTATGGCATTGATTTCTAAGATGAATCGCTGCGCACTCTGCGGCAGCAGTGAAGTGGTATATAACGAGGCAACCGGCCTGTACCATTGCCCCACCTGCGGCAAGGACAGCGCCGAGCCCATGCCCCAGGCGGACCTGACGGCTATCAACCGCATCGCCGTCCTGGGCGACACCGACGGCGAGATGGACGACCTGCGCCGCCGCTACCCCCGTCTGGACCTGCCCACCTGGACCAAAGAGGATCGGCTGCAGCTCTAAGACCTGACATCGCTTTTCATACATCTTTTCTTTTCCATGAGGGACCCCCTCAAAACGGACCCCGACTGTCCACCCCTGCGACAGCCGGGGTCCGCTTCTTCTGTAAGCCCCTCCCCGCGTATACGGACTTCCCATCCCCGCATAGGATGCACCGAAAGGGGAGATGGACTTATGCTGTCTGCGGCACTGCTTTTGCTGGCCAACAGCCTGTTTTTGACCTTGCGCCTCACGGGGAATCCCGGCTCTTTTCCCAAGCCCCTGAGCGCCAGGGAGGAGCAAATGTACTTAGAGCGCAGCCTGGCCGGGGATTTAGAGGCCCGCAATGTCCTGGTGGAGCACAACCTGCGCCTGGTTGCCCACATCGTGAAGAAGTATTACACCCAGTCCGCTGAGCAGGAGGACCTTATCTCCATCGGCACCATCGGCCTCATCAAGGCCGTAGACACCTTCCGTCCGGAGCGCAAGATACGCCTGGCGACCTACGCCTCCCGCTGCGTGGAAAACGAGGTGCTCATGTACTTTCGCAGCCGCAAAAAGCTGCAAGGGGAGATGTCCCTGTCCGACACCATCGACAGCGACGCCGCGGGGGGCGCCCTCTGCCTCATGGATGTGGTGGGCAGCGACGACACCATGCTCTCCGACATGGCCGACCGGGAGGAGCAGCAGCGCATCCGCCGCCTGGTGGACACCTGCCTCACCCACCGGGAAGCAGAGGTCATCCGCCGCCGCTACGGCCTCACCGGGGGCCTCCCCCAGACCCAGCGCCAGGTGGCCGCCGCCTTCTCCATCAGCCGCAGCTATGTCTCCCGCATCGAAAAGCGCGCCCTTTCTAAGCTGGAGGCGGCGCTAAGAGATGATAAATAATTTGAATGACGATAAAAAATAATGTAACACCCCCTTGCAACCACCGGGGGAGAGGTGTTATAATAACTTGCTAAGTCATAGCAAGCACAACGAGTGAAATCAATAGCGAGGATACTAAGGAAAGGAAACACCATGAGAAACATTTACTGTGGGATCGCGGATATGCGCAAGCGGGTCTTTGCCGAGGTGGCAAAGCTGGCCTACGAGGGCGGTGACTATCACCGCGTGGATGAGCTGCCCCATAAGATCCTGCCGGCTGACCCGGGCAACGAGAGAGATTCCATTTTTTTAGAGCGCGCCATCGTGGCCGAGCGCATCCGTTTGGCTATGGGCTACAATCTGCGCTCCGCCTCCCAGCAGGAGCCCCTGTCCGACGCGGCTGATAAGACCGCCATCCGGGAGCGCTACTACGAGCCGCCCCTCATCAACATCATCAAGTATGCCTGCCACGCCTGCCCGGACACCCATTACGAAGTCACTAACGCCTGCCAGAGCTGCCTGGCCCACCACTGCTCCAACTCCTGCCCCCGGGGCGCCATCAGCTTCACCCATGGCCGTGCGGAGATCGACCAGGAAAAGTGCATCAAGTGCGGCAAATGCAAGGCGTCCTGCTCCTACCAGGCCATCATCCGCTTCGAGCGCCCCTGCCAGGAGGCCTGCGGCATGGACGCCATCGGCAAGGACCAGTATGGCCGCGCCGAGATCAACCACGACAAGTGCGTCAGCTGCGGCATGTGCCTGGTGAACTGCCCCTTCGGTGCCATCGTGGATAAGGGCCAGCTTTTCCAGCTCATCCACGCCATCCGCGGCGGGGATAAGGTCATCGCCGTCATCGCCCCCGCCTTTTGGGGCCAGTTCGGCGAGAAAGTTACCCCCGGCCAGATCGTGGAGGCCATGAAAATTTTGGGCTTCCAGTCCGTGGAGGAGGTAGCCATCGGCGCGGACCTATGCGCCATCGAGGAGGCCGAGGAGTTCATGGCCCATGTGCCCGCCAAGCAGCCCTATATGGCCACCTCCTGCTGCCCCGCTTGGTCCGTAATGGCGAAAAAGGAGTTCCCCGGCGCCGCCCCCTACATATCCATGACCATGACCCCCATGGTCCTCACTGCCCGCCTGCAAAAGAAGCGTCACCCGGACTGCAAGGTGGCCTTTATCGGCCCCTGCGCCGCCAAGAAGCTGGAGGCCTGCCGCCGCTCCGTCCGCAGCGATGTGGATTTCGTGCTCACCTTTGAAGAGCTGCGCGGCATGATGGAGGCCAAGGACATCGACTTCTCCCAAATTCCCGATGTCCCCGCCAATTACGAGGCATCCGCCCCCGGCGTGGGCTTTGCGGCCTCCGGCGGCGTTGCCAAGGCCGTGGAGGAGGTCATTCACCGCCTAGACCCGGATAGGGAAGTGAAGACCGTCTACGCCGAGGGCCTGCGGGAGTGCCGCAAGATGCTGCGCGTCGCCCGCACCGGCAAATACGACGGCTACCTCCTGGAGGGCATGGCCTGTCCCGGCGGCTGCATCGCGGGTGCGGGCACCATCCAGCCCCCGGAGAAATCCCGCCGCGTCCTGGAGCAGTATAAGGCCAGCGCCCCCAAGAGTAACCCCCTGGACTCGGATTACAAAGACGACCTCTACCTCCTCCGCGACGGCGAGGACGACTGGAGCTTCGTGGGCCGACACTGAGGAAAAACTATGGAACAGCTTGTGTTTTGCCTGGAGCTGCTGGGCACGGCGGCCTTTGCCGTGTCCGGCGCCATGACGGCCCTGCGCAAGTCCATGGACCCCGTGGGCGTGGTGATCCTGGGCCTTATCACCGCCGTAGGCGGCGGCGTCCTGCGCGACCTGCTCCTAGGGAACACCCCGCCCAAGATATTCGACGACCCCCTGTCCGTGGGCGTGGCGGTGGCGGTGTCCGTGGTGGCGTTTCTGCCCCCGGTGTGCCGCTGGCTCATGCGCAGCACTCTTGTGTTTGAAAAGCTCCTTCTGGCGGCGGACTCCGTGGGCCTGGGCCTGTTCACCGTGGTGGGCACCCAGGTGGCCTTTCAGACCTTGCCGAAGGGCAAGTGGTTCGCGGCGGCGTTCCTGGGCGCCATCACCGGCGTAGGCGGTGGTGTCCTGCGGGATGTCCTGGCCGGAGATGTGCCCTACATCTTCCGCAAGCATATCTACGCCCTGGCCGCCCTGGCCGGTGCCCTGGTGTGGGTCCTGTGCCACCTGCTGCTAAACGACACGGCGGCCCTCCTCCTGGGCAGCGCCGTGGTCCTGGCTATCCGCCTCCTGGCCGCCCATTTCCGCTGGAGCCTCCCCAAAGCCAAGGTTCCCCAAGAATAAAAAAATAAAGAAATAAAGAAATCTCCGTTTGCGTACAGCAGACGGAGATTTCTTTCAGAGTGTCAAAAAAGCCTCGCAGAGTTTGCCGCCCGCAGGCGGCAAAAAATTGGGATCATTTTCTCTCGCGACATGTGCGTGAGAGAAAATACTTCTCAGGCTGCAAGTGTGGAATTTGTCCGTCACAGACGGACAAATTATGCGCGCAGCAGACTGCAAGCCTTTTGTCGGAAAAACCCGGAGGTTTTTTCGACAGGCTCAAAGAAATCTCCGTTTGCGTACAGCAGACGGAGATTTCTTTATGTAGGACAATCGAATGACACGCCCCCTGTCAAGTAGACATTTCTTGCGGACACCTGTTATGCGGTATAA
>CAVJNL010000035.1:0-16889 GCA_963650985.1 Clostridium sp. CAG:413 | reverse complement strand
ACCAGTATACCGCAATAGGAGGTTTTTCTCATGCTAAAGCTATTTTTCTTCCCCCTGTAGAACTGGGGGTTTATTTCCACGCCTGAAGGCACCAAAAAAAGTCCTCCCATCCATTTGGTGGATGGGAGGACTTTTTTGGGCTCCCCAGCGTAAGGGGAGGCTTTTTGGGGGGGTACGGATTGCCACAGCCAGTGACATCGGTCACTGGCTTCGCAATGACATGGTTTTTTACAGGGGGTGCGGTGGTTGACGGGCGGCGGGCTGTGGCCAGCCCGCCCTACGGTGGGGAATTGGTGGCCTGGGGCGGGCGGGGTAGAACCCCGCCCCTACGGATGGCATGGAGGCTGGTGGGGCGGACCGTCGGGGACGCCGTCCCCTACGGCTGGGGTACAAGGGGGGCGGTAGGCGGCGGGACACATGGGTCCCGCCCTACATTGTATTATTTTGTAGGGCAGGGTCCGCGTGCCCTGCCGGGTGGTGCGGTACAGCGGGCGGACAGGGGCGTCCGCCCCTACGGAGGGTTACTGGAAGTGCGGTGGGGCGGGACGATGTGGGCATCGTCCCCTACGGAGTGGTACAAGAAGTGCGTCCGTTATTGGGCGGGGGTGCGTGAAAAAACTCCCCGCACTGGATTGGTGCGGGGAGAGTGGATTTATTTTCTGCGGCGGCCGCCGCGTTTGCTGGCCATGTAGCGGTTGAGCTCGGACTGTTTGCTGTCGGACACGGACATGAACTGCTTGAGCTTGTCCTCAAAGGTCTGCTCCACCGGTTCCTGGGGGGTGGCGGGGGCTGATGGGGCCCGGCGGGCGGGGACTTCCCTGCGCACAAGGCGCTGGGGACGGGGCATGGCCTGCTTGATGGAGAGGCTGATCTTCCCCTCCGGCGTGATGGCCAGGACCTTTACGGTGATCTCCTGGCCCTCTGCGAGAAAGTCGTGCACATCGCTGACGAAGGTGGGGGCCACCTCCGAAATATGCACCAGGCCGCTTTTTCCCTCGGGCAGGGCGACAAACGCGCCGAACTTTGTGATGGTGGTCACCTTGCCGGTGACGATGTTCCCAACCGCCAACTCCATAAATTTTTGTTTTTTCTCCTTTAGCCCAGTCTCACCGCTCAGTGGTTCACATCATAAAAAATGCGTTCGCCGTCCTCGGCCAGGCCCAGCTGGTCCTTGGCCAAGCCCTTGATGAACTCCTTGTCATCGGCCTTGCTCAGGTCGGACTCCAGGTCGTGGTTTTCCCGCTGCTGCTCCTGGAGCTGCTGGCTCACGGCCTCACGCTGGATCTTGGCCTCGCCCAGCTGCTTGCCGTACACGCGGATGATCTGCACCGTCACCACGGCCAGCAGCACGATGAGCACCACCAGCGTGATGGGCGCGCTGCGCTTTTTCTTTTTTGCCTGCTTCAAGCGTCCTCCGCCCCCTTCGCCGCATTTTTCTTTCCATACAGTTTTATTTTACAGGTTTTTTTCAAAAAGGCAATGGCTTTTTGCGTTAAAATCCATACTTTTTTAGAAAAATGAAAAAAAATTATGATTGGTCTGCACAGCCAGCGGCCCATTTGCGTCGCCGCGCCCCACCAAAACTGCCACACGCCCCGAAAAAACGGCGCCAAAAAACGCCGCGAAAGGAGCGCGCCCAGCACCGCGCAGGGCAGGACATAGAGCCGCAGCTCTCCCTGGCCGATGGAGAGCGCGAACCGCAGCAGCGCCCAGAGGACGGCCAGCACATAGACCCCGTCGGTCAGGTGCGTCACCCAGCGGCGGCGCCGGTTTACGCGCACGGTGCGCAGCAGCTCATACACCAGCACTGCCGCCGCACCCAGGGCCAGGGCCGCGCCGATGGTCTGGGCCTGGAGCCGGATATAAAGCTCCATGCTTTACCCCAGCAGCCGGGAGAAAAACGACTCCCTCCGGGCCGGGGCGTCCTCGTAGTTCAGGCCGTCGATATGGCCCTCCACCAGCAGCTCGCCGCCGTCCAGGGAGAGCTTGCCGATATGCAGGTCCTCCCCGCTGACCACCAGCACCCCCGCCGCCGTGCGCATGACCACGCTCAGCTCATCGAACCGCTCCACATCCTCCACGCCCGTCACCGTCAGTTTTTCCCGGCCCGTCAGCTCGATGCGCTGGCTCAGCTCCGCCGCCTGTTTCAGCTCGTATGCCATAAAAATAGACCTCCCATACACCGTTTTTACCAGTGTATGACAGGTCTTTGCTTTTATGTCGGTTTGTCCGCCGAAACCTCCCGGTACATGGCGGCGGCGTCGGCCTTGCCCACATTGTCCTGGACGCTGAGCACCTCCACCCGCAGCTCCTTTTGGCCGAAGCGGACGGAGATGACATCGCCCACCTTCACATCGTAGCTGGCACGCTGCACGCGGCCATTCACGCTGACGCGCTCGTTGTCGCAGGCCTCGTTGGCTACGGTGCGGCGCTTGATGAGCCGGGATACCTTCAAATATTTATCCAGTCGCATGGTTTTCTCCTTGCAAAAAGCGGTGCCGATGCAAAAGCGCATCGGCACCCGGGTATGAACAACGAATTACTCAGTCACAGCGTCCTTCAGAGCCTTGCCGGCCTTGAAGGTGGGGTTCTTGCTGGCAGCGATCTCCATGGCCTCGCCGGTGCGGGGATTGCGGCCCATATGGGCGGCCTTCTTCTTCACCTCGAAGGAGCCGAAGCCAACGATCTGCACCTTGTCGTCCGCCTTCAGGGCGTCGGTGATGGCAGCGATGGTGGCGACCACGGCGGCCTCGCTGTCCTTCTTGGACAGGCCGCTCTTCTCTGCGACAGCAGCAATGAGTTCAGTTTTGTTCATGTTACATTTCCTCCCATATTTTTATCCTTGGTGATAGTGCGATTTATTCCAAACGAATACTCGTTTCAGAATCATTTTGCGCGGTTCCACAGCACCGTCATTTCCTCCAGGGTCATGCCCTCCATGGCCCGGCCCTGGGCGCGGGCGCCGTCTTCCACGGCGCGGAACCGATGAATGAATTTTTCGCAGGTGGAGGCCATGGCTGTCTCCGGGTCTACCCCGGCGAAGCGGCCCACCTTCACGGCGGCAAAGAGCACATCGCCCAGCTCGTCCTCCACGCCTTGGCCCGTTTCCACGGCCTGGCGCAGCTCCCGGACCTCCTCGTCCAGCTTATCCAAAGCTCCGGAGATGTCCTGAAAGTCGAACCCGGCGTCCGCCGCCTTTTTTTGCAGCTTCTCCGCCCGCCACAGGCCCGGCAGGCTCCGGGCAACGGAGTCCATAGCCTCGGCGGTGGTTTTCTGCCCCTTTTCCGCCCGCTTGAGCTTATCCCAGCTCACCAGCACGGACTCGGGGCTGTCTTCGTGGGCGGTGCCGAACACATGGGGGTGGCGGTAGAGGAGCTTTTTCACCACGCCGTCCACCACATCCTCCATGGTGAAGCGGCCACGGTCTTTCTCAATATCCGCGTGAAAGACCACCTGCATCAGCACATCGCCCAGCTCCTCTTGAAGCAGGACTGCGTCGTCCAGGTCGATGGCCTCGGCGGCCTCGTAGCTCTCCTCCAGCAGGCCACGGCGAATGGAGGCGTGGGTCTGCACCTTGTCCCAGGGGCAGCCCTCCGGGGAGCGCAGCAGGCGGATGATCTCCAGCAGGTCCTCGTAGTCATAGCGAGGCTTCCTTGTAAAATTTATCATAGTTTCCCCTTTATTGCAATAGCAATTCGTATTTTTCATGACTTAAATAGAAATTTTGCCAATCTTTCACCCTTGGGGAGCTGCAAAATCTCCTCCCGGCGCAGTACCGCCAGGCACAGCACCAGCAAAATGTACACCGCCGCCGCGGCCAAAATGGCCAGGAGCGTGGCCGCCCCGGCGCGTATGTACCGCGACAGGAGGCCGTAGCCGCCCCAGGCCGCCGCCGCCATGGCCGCTGTGGAGAGCAGGAGCTTCCCCGCCGCCCCGCCCAGGCGCAGGCGGTGGGGCTCCACACGGACGATGGCCGTCAGGTTCAGCGCCGCGATGACCGCGTAGCACAGGAGCGTCCCTATGGGCGCGCCGTGGATGGAGATGGCCGGGTTTGTGACCAGCAGGTAGTTGGCGGCGATCTTCACGGCCCCGCCGATGAACAGGGTGATGACCGGAATGCGCTCTTTGCCGTAGGCCTGGAGGATGCCCGCCGTGGCGATCATCAGGCACACGAACACGGCGGCCAGGCCCAAAATGCGCAGGTGGTAGGCCGCCGCCTCCGCCGTCTCCGGCACCGCCGGGTACAGCAGGTGCAGGATGGGCCCCGCCAGCACCGACATCCCCACCCCCGCGGGCAGAGCCACCACCATAGCCAGCTTCAGGGCCGAGGCCGCGTTTTTGGCGGCGCTCTCCCCCCACCCGGCGGCGGTGGCGGCGCTGATGGACGGCACCAGGCTGATGGTCAGGGGGTACATGAAGGACGCGGGCAGGGCAAAGAGGGTCATGCCGAAGGTGTATTCGCCATAGAGGCTGGCCGCGTCCACTTCCGATAGGCCCAGGGAGCTTTGCAGCGTCCCCAGCACCAGGGTCTGGTCTAAGAGGGTGATGAGGCTCATGCCCACGGAGCCCAGGGTCACAGGCACGCCGATGTGCAGCACCTGGCGCAGAATTTCCCGCCGGCCCTGGGGTACATCCGTCCCCCGCTGGCCGCTGCGGCTGCGCAGGAGCCAAATGGCAAGCACTGTCAGCCCCGTGGCCGCGCCCACGGTCACGCCGGAGATAGCCCCCGCCGCGCATTCGTCCGGCCCTCCCCCCCGGCGCACCAGCAGCCAGGCCGCCGTCAGGCCCACCGTCAGCTTGCAGGCGGACTCGATGATCTGGCTCACCGCCGTGGGGAGCATATTGCCCCGGCCCTGGGTATAACCCCGGATGGCCGAAAGCATACACACGCAGAAAACCGCCGGGGCCAAAGTCCGGATGGCCGAGGCCGCCCGGGAGTCGTTCAGCGCCGAGGCTAAGGGCTCCGCGAACAGGAGCATGACCCCGCTGCACACGATGCCCAGCAGGAAGAAAAGCCCCAGTGTCACACGGAAAATGCGGCGTCTTTGGTTCACCTGCCCCCGAGCCTCCGCCTGGGATACCAGGCGGGAAAGGGCCAAGGGCAGGCCCGCCGTGGACACGATGAGCAGCAGGCTGTATATGTTATAGGCCACATAGAAGTGGGCCATGCCGTCCTTATCCAGCAGGTTCCCCAGGGGAATTTTATACACCGCGCCCAAAATTTTGGTCACGGCCACGGCCAGGGTCAGGACGGCGGCGCCCTCCATGAAGTTTTGCTTTCGCTGGGGCAAAGCCATCCCTCCTCCCGGCCCTTGCAGATCACTTTTTCATGCTGCGGTAAAAGTCGGCGAAGCCCTGCAAATTTTTCTGTATCTTCTCCGGGCGGGTGATGTACTCATTGGGGTACTTGGCGTGGAAGACCCGCTCGATGCGGCCCGCCGCCGGGTCTACCATTTTGGTGGAGCCGCCTGCGCCCAGGGAGAGGATGCTGTGCAGCTCCTCCATGATGTAGATATTATACAGCCCCTCTGCGCCGCTTATGCCCCAGCCGATGTTTTCAAAGCTGCCGGACATATATTTTTGGCGGTAGAGATAGTAGGGGTGGAAGTCGGCCCCGCGCAGGGCGGAGATGGAGTAGTCCAGCATTTGGCCCACCTCCTGCGCCGCGGGGATCTTCTGCCCCTCCAGCAAAATGCGGCTGCCCTTTTTCAGAGCCAGGGTGTGGACGGTGATGTTGTCCGCGCCGAAGGAGAGGCACTTATCCAGGGTCCGGCGGAAGCCCTCGGGGGTGTCGGCGGGGAGGCCCGCGATGAGGTCCATGTTCACATGCTTGAAGCCCATGGAGGTGGCCAGACGCATGGTTTTTTCGATGTCCGCCGCCGTGTGCCGCCGACCGATGGCCTGCAAGACGCTGTCCTCCAGGGACTGGGGATTCACGCTGATACGGTCACAGCCGTGGTCTAAGAGCACTTGCAGCTTTTCCCGGTCGATGGTGTCGGGCCGCCCGGCCTCGATGCAGTATTCCGCGCAATGGAACAAATCAAAATTCTGATTCAGATGGGTCAAGAGCCTGTCCATCTGCCCGGCGGAGAGGGTGGTGGGCGTGCCGCCGCCCATGTAAAAGCTCTTGATATGGAGGCCCAGGTCCTTCACCATCTGCGCCGCCTGGATAATTTCGCCCAGCAGCACCTCCAGGTAGGGCTCCATGAGGCCGAAGCTCATTTCCACCGCCTGGGACACGAAGCTGCAATAGGCGCAGCGGGTGGGGCAGAAGGGGATGCCGATGTAGAGGGAAATATCCTCGGGCCGCAGGTCGGCCTTGGCCCGGAGGCCCGCCTGGGCGGCCTCAATACACAGCTCACGCCGGGTCCGGGAGACGGCGTAGGTGTCCCGCAGCAGGCGGTCCACCCGGCGGGGCGTCATTCCTTTTTCTAAGTAGCCCGCCGCCAGCTTGGCCGGACGGATGCCCGTGAGGGCGCCCCAGGTGGGGGTGGTGCCGGTCACTTGTCGGGCGGCTTTGAAGAAGCTCAGCTTTACCGCCCGCTGGCGCAGGCGCTCGTGCTCATAGGCGTCCCCGTTTTGCGCCGCTCGGCTTCCCTTTTGGGTGTCCGAAAGGACACGGGAAATGCCCCGTTTGGTACACCCGTGGCAGCAGATGGTGGTGACGGCGGTGATGTATTTTTGGCCTTCGGTGAGGGTGACGGTGGCCCAGTTTTCCTCCTGAGCCGCCGGGTCGTACACCGGGCGCTCCTGGGGGAAGAAAGCGAGGAGGCTCTGCTCCACCGCGTAGCGGGCGTCATGGCCCTTAAAGATCAGCTTCATCCCCGCAGCCCCTGCTTTACATAGGGATTGACCCGGCGCTCAAAGTCCAGGTCGGTGGGGCGGTCGTGGCCGGGATAGACCCGGTACTGGCCGGGAAGCTGGGCCAGGCGCTTGAGGGAGCGGAGGATGTCTTCGTAGCTGCCGCCGACAAAATCGGTGCGGCCACAGCTGCCGTAAAACAGGGTGTCGCCGGAGAAAATGACATCCCCCACCACCAGGCACACGGAGCCCCGGGAGTGGCCCGGCGTCTCCAAAACGGTGATGGTCAGGCTGCCCAGGGTCAGGCGGTCGCCGTCTTTATAATAGCGCTGGTTTTTCTCCGGCAGGCGGGGAAACAGCAGATCAAAGCCACCGGCGGCGCGGTCGGTGACATCGCTTTCGTGGATATAAACGGGCAGGTCCGGCCACTGCTCCAAAAGGCCCGCAAGGCCGGTATAGTGGTCAAAATGGCCGTGGGTCAGCAGGGCCATGGCGGGGGTGCAGCCGGTGCGCTCTACGGCGGCGATGATGCGCTCCGGCTCGTCGCCGGGGTCGATGACGGCGCAGAGCTTCGCCGCCTCGTCCTGCAAAATATAGCAGTTGGTGCCGATGGGGCCCACGGCCAGGGAATCAATTTTCATGGCAGGCTCTCCTTACAGTTGATCGGTGTCTACGATGAGGGTGACGGGGCCGTCGTTGACGGACGCCACCAGCATTTCCGCGCCGAATTCGCCGGTTTCCACATGAAGTCCCTTGTCGCGGCAAAGGGCGACGAACTTTTCATAGAGGGGCACGGCCACCTCGGGACGGGCGGCGGAGAGGAACTCCGGGCGGCGGCCCTTTTTGCAGTTGCCGTAGAGGGTGAACTGGGACACCACCAGCACCTCGCCGCCGACATCGTCCAGGCTGCGGTTCATTTTGCCGTTTTCGTCCTCGAAGATGCGCAGGCCCATGAGCTTATCCGCCAGCTTCACGGCCTGAGCCTCAGTGTCGTCGTGGGTGACGCCCAGGAGGATGAGGAAGCCCTGGCCGATTTTTCCGATAACATTTCCGTCCACGGTGACGGAGGCGCTTTTCACGCGGGTCAATACAGCACGCATAGTGAATTTCTCCTTTTTTGTGGGAATGGGGGTGGGGGCGGCAGGGTGAGGGCACCCCGCCCTATGGATTACAAGAGGTGTGGTGGGGCGGTCGGACAGAGGCGTCCGCCCCTACGGAGGTGAATTGTGGGGTTGGTACACGCTTTCAAATGGTGCGTATGGGCGGGGTTCTACCCCGCCCGTAGGAGGGGCAGAGCCCCTCCCCTACGGAGCGTAACATGAAGTGCCGGGGGCGGGCCGATGTAGGCATCGTCCCCTACGGAGGGGTTCAAGGGGTGCGGTGTATGGGGTTACGGATTGCCACGGGCGCGGTGCGCCCTCGCAATGACAGTTTTTTTGCAAGGGGTGCGGTAAAACGGGGCGTCGGGGACGCCGCCCCCTACGGATGCGTTACAAGAGGTGCGGTGGGGCGGGCGGACAGAGGCGTCCGCCCCTACGGGGGGTCCAGGGGGGCTTTTTTACTTTCCGGCGGGTCTTGTTACGCGCATGATGCCGGAGACTTGTTCCAGGCGGCGGCGGACGGTGGAGAGCTGGGTGCTGTCGGAGACGCCTACTTCTATTGTAATAAGGGCGAAGCCGTCGCTGGTGCTGCGGGCGGACATATTTGTCACCCGGGTCTTGGTGGAGGAGAGAACGGTGGAAATGTCCATGATGAGGTTCAGGCGGTCCTTGGCCACCACCTCCAGGGTGGTGCGGTATTCCTCGTGGGTATTACTATTCCAGGAGACCTTGATCCAGCGGCCCTGCTCCTCGGGTTTGCGGCGGGCGGGGTCGGCATTGGGACAGTCGACCCGGTGGACGGAGACGCCGTAGCCCCGGGTAATAAAGCCCACGATGTCGTCCCCAGGGACAGGGGTGCAGCACTTGGCGAATTTTACCAGGCAGTTGCTGAGGCCCTCCACCACGATGCCCTGCTCGCTCTTGGTACGCTTGGGCACGGCGGGGCGGGTCTTTTCCGGCTCGTCCTTCAGAGGCACCTCGGCGGCCCGCTCCTCCTGGTGCATTTTGAGAATGCGCTGGATGTCCTCCCGCAGGCGGCCCACCAGCTTCAGGGAGGTGACGCCGCCGTAGCCGATGGCGGCGTACATGTCGTCCAGGCTCTTATAGGCCAGGCGCTTGAGGATGCCGGGGAGGTTTTCTTCCGCCGTCAGCTCCTTGAGGGTGACGCCGGTGCGCTTGACCTCCGCCTCGAAGGAGGCGCGGCCACGGACGATGTTCTCGTCCCGGCACTCCCGCTTGAACCACTGGCGTATCTTGCTGCGGGCCTCGCTGGAGCGGGCAATTTTCATCCAGTCGCGGCTGGGGCCGTGGGCGGATTGGGAGGTGACAATTTCAACAATATCGCCGTTTTGCAGCTTGGAATCGAACTGGGCGATGTGGCCGTTGACCTTGGCGGCCACCATGTGGTTGCCCACGGCGGAGTGGATGCTGTAAGCAAAGTCGATGGGCGTGGCCCCGGCGGGGAGGTTGATGACATCGCCCTGGGGGGTGAAAACGAACACCTCGTCGGCGAACATATCCACTTTCAGAGAGTGAATGAAGTCCTCGGCGTCGGCGCCCTCCTGGTTCTCCAGCAGCCGGCGCACCCACTCGTAGTCGTGCTCGTCGCCCTCGCCCTGGACGTGCTGCTTATACTTCCAGTGGGCGGCGATACCGTATTCGGCAATCTCGTGCATCTGCTGGGTGCGTATCTGCACCTCGAAGGGGATGCCGTTGTCGCCCACCACGGTGGTGTGGAGGGACTGGTACATATTGGGCTTGGGGGTGCCGATATAGTCCTTGAAGCGGCCCAGGACGGGCTTATACAGGTCGTGGATGATGCCCAGGACATGATAGCACTCGGACACTGTGCTCACGATGACACGGAAGGCAAAGAGGTCGAACACATCGTCCAGAGACTTATTTTGGGTGTACATCTTGCGGTAGATGCTGTAAGGGTGCTTCATGCGGCCGGAGACGGCGCCCTGGATGCCCGCCTGCCGGAGGCGCCTTGTGATCTGGTCGTGGATGGAGGCCATGAAGCCGTCGTACTCGGAGGCTTTTTCGTCCAGGGCCTCGATAATCTCCTGGTAGCCCACGGGGTCCAGGTATTTTAGGCTCAGGTCCTCCAGCTCCCACTTCATTTTCTGCATGCCCAGGCGGTGGGCGATGGGGGCGTAAATTTCCATGGTCTCCAGGGATTTTTGCTTCTGCTTCTCCGGGGTCTGGTATTCCATGGTGCGCATATTGTGGAGACGGTCGGCCATTTTAATGAGGATGACGCGGATGTCCTTGCTCATGGCCAGGAGCATTTTGCGCAGGTTTTCCATCTGCTCCTCGGCCTTGGAGGCGGCCTGGACTCTCGTCAGCTTGCTGACGCCCTCCACGATGTCGGCAATGGTGGGGGAAAAGGTCTTGGCGATGTCCTCATGGGTGGCGTTGGTGTCCTCTATGGTGTCGTGGAGCAGAGCGGCGGCGATGGACTCGGAGTCCAGGTGCAGCTCCTCCGCCACGATCTGGGCCACGGCCAGGGGATGGGTGACAAAGGGAGAGCCGTCCTTGCGGTTTTGGCCGCGATGATGCGCCTCGGCATACCGGAACGCCGAGCGGATCAGGTCAAAATTGGCGCCGGGATTATAGCTGCGGACGGTGTCCTCCAGGCGCTGGTACTTTTCCTGTACATTCATGCCGCCTTACCTCACTTTCCTTTGATATTGTCCAAAAGTGTCTGCCAGTAAACAGACTGCTCCAGGTCTACCTTTTCCTGCACGGAGGAAAGGCGCACCGTCATGCGCTCGCCCTCTGTCTCCCGCTGCAAAAGGCCCCGCTCGCAAAAGAGCTCCAGGCAGAAGCAGCCCCGCAGAAACGGGTCTGTGCCGGGGATGGCGGCGGAGAGGCGGCGGAGGAAGGGCAGAGTGCACTGCCGGGAGCCGTCTGCCTCCTGCTGCAAATGCCGCCAGGCGGCCACGCACTGCTGGCGGGTGGGGAGCATGCGCAGGGCGTCTTTATACGAAATGGGCTGGCCCTGCCGGAGCTTGCGCAGAAGCAGCAGGGACTCCTCCTCCCGGGCAGAGCATTGCAGAGATGGGCGCAGGTCCACCACCTGGAGCTGCACCGTGCGGCTGCCGCGAAACTCATTGACTTGCAGGTAAAAGGCCACATCGGCCCGCTCGCCGGGGCGAATGGGGCACTGCTGGGGGGTAGTAGAGAAGAAGATGCCCTCTAACTGGGCCGCGCCTTTGGAAAAACGCAGCTTTAGGTGGCGGTTCTGCCCCACGCCCTGGGCCCGGTCCAGCGTGACGCCCAGGAGACAGAACAGGGGACGGTTGTTCCCGTTGCCATAGGGCTCCAGGCGGCGAAGCTGCTCCACCTCCCACAGCGTCACCAGTTCCGGGCGGCGCAGCACCACATCCACATCCAGGGTGGAGGTGACGGGGCGGCCATCCAAAAATCGCAGGACGCACTGGTTCATCCGGGCCCGGAAGGCGGGGATGTTTTCTTCTTCGATGGTGAAGCCTGCGGCCAGTTCGTGGCCGCCGAAGCCCAGGAGCAGGTCGCTGCACTCCTCCAGGGCGGCAAAGAGGTTAAAGCCCCCCCAGCTACGGCACGAGCCCTTGCCGGTGTAGCCGGAAATGTGGATCATGAAGCTGGGGCAGGCGTATTTTTCGCTGAGGCGGGAGGCCACGATGCCCACCACGCCCTGGTGCCACTGGTGGTCGGCCAGGACTAAGGCGTGGCGGTCCTCGGCGGGCATGGACTCGATCATATCGATGGCCTGGGCGTAAATTTCCTGCTCCACGGCCTGGCGCCGGCGGTTCAGGTCACACAGCTCTCGGGCCAGGGACTGGGCTTGAACGGGGTCCTTGCAGAGCATCAGGTCGGCGGCGCGGTCCGCTTCGCCCATGCGCCCGGCGGCGTTGATGCGGGGAGCCAGGACGAAGCCGATCTGCACGGAGGTAATTTCCTTTTGGTCCAGGCCCGTTTCGTGCAGAAGGGCACGCAGGCCGATGAAGTCGCAGTCTGCGATGTGGGCAAGGCCACGGGTCACGATGGTGCGGTTTTCCCCGGTCATGAGCATGACATCGGCCACGGTGCCCACGGCGGCCAGGGGGCAGTAGCGGGTGAGAAGGGCCTCTTTCTGTGCCTCGCCGCCCAGGGCCAGGACTAGCTTCAGGGCCACGCCGCAGCCGGCCAGGTGCTTGAAGGGGTAGGGGCAGTCGGGCCGGTGGGGGTCCACCACGGCAGCAGCGCGAGGCAGCTCCTCCTTGCACTCGTGGTGGTCCGTCACCACCACCTCCATGCCCAGCGAGGCGGCAAAGTCCACCTCCTCCACACCGGTGATGCCGCAGTCTACGGTGACGATCAGGTCAACGCCCCGGTCGCGGAGGGTTCGCATGGCGTCCACGGAGAGGCCGTAGCCGTCCTCGATGCGGCGGGGGATATAGTGACTGACCTTTGCCCCGGTGCGGCGCAGATAGTCCACCAAAATGGCGGTGGCGGTGATGCCGTCCACATCGTAGTCGCCGAAAACGGCGATGTGCTCGCCGCTCTCCAGGGCCTGCCGGATGCGTCCAGCGGCACGGTCCATGTCCTTCATCAGGAAGGGGGAGAGGGTGAGGGTGTCATCGATCTGCAAAAAGTCCCGGGCGGCGGCATCGTCCGTAATGCCGTGGGAAGCCAGCACCGCCGACAGCAGAGCCGGGTAGCCCGCCTGCTCCAGGTCCGCCACCGCAGGGGCGGCGGTGGGTAGGTTCCACTTTTCAAATTTCATGCCCGGCTCACCTCCTCCTTGTAAATCGTCGAAAAATCCTGCGGATTTTTCCGACAAAAGGCTTGCAGTCTGCTGCGCACATAGGACTGACATTATAATAGAAGAATATTATAGCAAATTGCGGCGGAAAGGTAAAGGAAAATCTTCGGTTTCACAAGGTTTCACAAGGTTTCACAAGGTAGGGAGCGGTTTTGGGGGCAAAAAAAGGCAGACCGATGGGAAAAATCGGTCTGCTTTGGGAATATTAGAGGGGGATGTTGGCGGTTTTAGTCTTGCCGATGACCACGGTGCCGGTGATGGTCAGGGCGGTGAGGGTGGCGCCGTCGTCGGATTTTGTGACCACCTGGATGGTGCCGCCGGGCTGGCGCAGGGACACGCACTGGTCCGCACCGCGCACGGCTGTGAGCCACGCGCCGATGGAGGCCGAGCCGGTGCCGCAGCCACGCTCCCACACGCAGGAGTCGGTGGGCTTCACATAGACCAGGGGGGTGAACGAGGTTTGGTCCTCGGAAAGCAGGAGAAGGCCCATGGCCTCGCCGGGAAGCAGGTCGCTCCAGGAACGGAGGGCCTCCTCCGCCTGGTCGCGGCTTATCATGTCCGCCGGGACGATCACATGGCAGATGCCCGGGAGGAACACCACCGGGAGGCTCTGCATCACCCCGCACACCGGGAGAGAAAGGTTCTCGATACGCTCGGGGAGAGGCATGGACACGGTGCCGATGAAGCAGCCGTCCAGCCGCGTCACCTGGCAGGGTACGGGGGCCGGGGCGCCGGAGACGGGCAGGGTCAGGGTGCGGCTCTCGCCTATGGGCAAATCACGATTCAGCCAGGCAGCCATGGACATGGTGGCGTTGCCGCAGAACTCGCCGCCCATCATTTGAAGCCGGGGGTTCCCCGTGGCCAGGCCCTCGGCAAAGCCCACCTGCTCGGCGTCCTCCTCCCGCTGCAAAAGCTCCGCCGCGATACGGGGCTGGGCATTCCGGGGCACGGGATTTGTGACCAGGAGCGTGATATTTTTCGTGGGGTCGATGACCGTGTAGCGCAGTTCCATATTTTCGTCCTCCAGGGAATTTTTTCTTTATTATACCCGCACGGAAAGCAAATTGCAATTGTTGTTGCCCTTTGGAAATGAAAATGGTATAATTACTGTAAATCCATTTTTATCATCCCACAAGAAAGGATCATCCACTATGAAACTGAGCTTTTTCGGCGCTGACCAGTGCGTTACGGGCAGTTGCCACTGTTTGGAAGTGAACGGCAAGAGAATCCTCATCGACTGCGGACTGCAGCAGGGCCGAGACGAGGTGGACAACGCCAGCCTACCCTTTCACGCGGGCGATATTGACTATGTTTTGGCGACCCACGCCCACATCGACCACTCCGGGCGCATCCCCATGCTGGTGAAGCAAGGGTTCCAGGGGCGCATTCTCACCACCCGGCTCACCGCCCAACTGCTGGACATTATGCTCCAGGACTCGGCCCACATCCAGGAGTCGGACGCGGAGTATAAAAACCGCAAGAACCTCCGGGCCGGGCGGCCTGCGGTGGAGCCGCTTTACACCGTGGAGGACGCGCTGCGGGTGAAGGAATTCGTAACCACCTGCGAATACGGCGAGAAGGTGGACCTGTGTGAGGGCGTGCAGGTGGAGTGCATTGACGCGGGCCATCTGCTGGGCTCCGCCAGCATGAAGCTGACGCTCACCGAGGGCAGCGAGACGCGCACCATCGTTTTCTCCGGCGACATCGGCAATGTGGACCAGCCCATTATCCGGGACCCCCAGTTCTTCCACCAGGCAGATTTCGTGGTCATGGAGAGCACCTACGGCAACCGCAACCACACGGAGGTGTGGAGCTACACCGACGAGTTGGCCCAGATCATCGACGAGACTTTGGGCAAGGGCGGCAATGTGGTCATTCCCTCCTTTGCCGTGGGCCGCACCCAGGAGCTGCTGTATTTCATCCGGCAGATCAAGGACCAGAACCTGGTGAAGTCCGTGCCCAATTTCAATGTGTATGTGGACAGCCCCCTCTCTAAGGCCGCCACCACCATTTTCTGCGGCGACCTGCGGGGCTACCTGGACGAGGAGGCCCTGGCCCTGGTGCAGGATGGCACCCACATGTTCAGCTTCCCCGGCCTGCACCTGACGGAGACGGTGGACGAGTCCAAGAACCTGAACCTGGACCCCTCCCCCAAGGTCATTATCTCCGCCTCGGGCATGTGCGATGCGGGCCGCATTCGCCACCATCTGAAGCACAATCTGTGGAGGCCGGAGAGCGCCGTGGTGTTCGTGGGCTTCCAGTCCCCCGGCACCCTGGGCCGGCACCTGCTGGACGGGGCCGAGACGGTGAAAATGTTCGGCGAGGAGATCGCCGTCCGGGCGAAGATCGTGAATTTCCAGGGTCTCAGCTCCCACGCCGACCGGGATCACCTGCTGAACTGGATCGACCAGTTCGCCCCCGCCAAGCCCACCCATGTGTTCGTGGTCCACGGCGACCGGGAGGTGGCCCCCGCCTTTGCCGCCGATGTGGCCGCCCGGGGCTTTGCCGCCCACGCGCCCCAGTATACCGAGGTCTATGACCTGCTGGAAAACCGCATTCTGGAGCAGGGCTACCTGCCCGAGCCCAAGAAGAAGGCCTTCGAGGGTGCGCCCCGTATCTCCTCCGCCTACAAGCGGCTGGTGGAGCTGGGCGACGCGCTGGCGGCCCTTATCCGCCGCAGCCAGGGCCGGGACAACAAGACCCTGGCCGACTTTGCAGAAAGCCTGCGGAAGATTCTGGAGAAGTTCAAGTTCTGATTTTAATGCTGGGAGCCACGGTGATTCCGTGGCTTCCCTGCTGAAAGGATAATTGCCATGTCGTCTTTGGTGAAAAATCAAATTTATACCGCTGAGATTCTGGGCTACTCCACCGAGGGCCTGGGCATTGCCCGCGTCGGCGGCCAGGTGGTGTTCGTCCACAACGCCATCCGGGGCGAGGTGTGCGACATTCTCATTATGAAAGTGGGCAAGAACGCAGCCTTCGGCAAGGCGGTGGCGTGGCAGACCACCTCCCCCCACCGCCGGGAGCCGGACTGTCCCTACTACCGTCAGTGCGGCGGCTGCGCCTTCCGGCACATGGACTACACCGAGGAGCTGTGGGCCAAGGGCCAGCGGGTGCAGGACGCTCTGACCCGCCTGGGCGGCAGCGCCGTGGAGGTGGAGGAAATTTTGGGCGCGGCGGAGACGCTGCACTACCGCAACAAGAGCCAGTACCCGGTATCCGCTGACGGAAAAGTGGGCTTTTACCGGGCGCGGACCCATCAGGTGACGGACCTGTCCGCCTGCCTCATTCAAAAGCCCCAGGCCGACGCCGCCGCCGGGGCCCTGCGGGGCTACATGGCGGCGCACCGGGTGCCGGGGTACGACGAGCGGACCGGCACGGGGCTGGTGCGGCACCTGTATATACGCACCAATGCCAAGGGGCAGTCGCTGATCTGCGTGGTGGTGAATGGTGAAAGCCTACCCCGGGAGGACGCGCTGGTGGCCGCCCTGCGCGGGGCCGTGCCTGAGGCGGTGGGCGTGGTGCTGGGCGTGAACACCCGGCGCAGCAATGTGATCTTGGGCGACCGCTATCGGACGCTTTGGGGGGAGGATACCCTGACGGACACCCTGTGCGGGCACAGCTTTCGGCTGTCCATCCCGTCCTTTTACCAGGTGAACCGGGATCAGGCGGAGGTACTCTACCGCCGGGCGGCAGAGTACGCGGGGCTTACGGGCACGGAGCTGATGCTGGACCTCTACTGCGGTGCCGGGACCATCACCCTGACCATGGCGGATAAGGCGAAACGGGTCATCGGCGCGGAGATCGTGGCCCCAGCGGTGGAAAACGCCCGGGAAAACGCGGCGGCAAACGGCGTGGAGAGCGCGGAATTTTTCTGCGGCGACGCCGGGGACATCGCGGCTCGACTGGCGGCGGAAAACCTTCACCCGGAGGTGATCTGCGTGGACCCGCCCCGCAAGGGCCTGGCCCCGGAGGTCATCGACGCCATGGCGCAGATGGGGCCGCAGCGCATCGTCTATGTCTCCTGCGCCCCCGCCACCCTGGGCCGGGATGTGAAGCTGCTGGCGCAAAAGGGCTACCGAGCCACCCGCGCCACGGCGGTGGATTTGTTTCCGGGAACGGCGCATGTTGAGACGGTGGTCCGCTTGTCGCGGGAAACAAATCCACTGACGGTTGAGGTCAGAATGGAAGTGGAAACC
>CAVJNL010000034.1:0-17483 GCA_963650985.1 Clostridium sp. CAG:413 | reverse complement strand
GTTTTCTACAACACCCACCCGGCGATCATTGAGCAGGAGGTCTTTGACAAGGTGCAGGAAATTCGCCAGCAGCGGCACCGCAGGACAAAGACGGGCAAGAGCAGCCTGTTTTCCGGCATGGTCTATTGCGCTGATTGTGGAGCAAAAATGCGCTACTGCACCACCAACTACTTTGAAAAGCGGCAGGATCATTTTGTGTGCGCCAACTACCGCAGCAATACGGGAAGCTGTTCGGCACACTTTATCCGTGCGGTTGTTCTGGAAGAATTGGTCTGGATGCACATGAGAACTGTCATTTCCTATGTCAGTCGGTATGAGGATCATTTCCGTGCCGTCATGGAGCAGAAGCTCCGGCTGTCCAGCGAAGCCGCGATCCGCGGACACAAGAAGCGGCTGGCACAGGCTGAAAAGCGGCTGGGAGAGCTTGACCGTCTGTTTATCCGCATTTATGAGGACAATGTGGCGGGGCGCATCACAGATGAAAAGTTTTCTATGATGAGCAAGACCTATGAGGACGAACAGGCACAGCTTAAAGTGGAAATCCAGACTTTGCAGCAGGAAATCGAAGTACAGGAACGACAGATTGAAAATTTGGAGCAGTTTATCCAGCGGGTACGCAAATATGAGGACTTGGACGAGCTTACCCCGTATGCGCTGCGGGAGCTTGTCAAGGCGATCTACATTGAAGCCCCGGACAAGTCCAGCGGCAAGCGGCATCAGGGCATCCGCATTTCCTATGACCTTGTGGGCTTTATCCCCGTGGAAGAACTACTGAAACAGGAAACGGCGTGACCGAAGCCACGCCGTCCCTGAGAAAATACGATATTACTTTCTTATGACCCCCGACCTCATGAGCGGGGCTTCCTTTTGCTCTGTAAAATTTCTTATTGATAAGCCTCCATCATGGCCCGGAAGGCGGGGAGGGAGCGGCGGATCATGGCGTTGGAGACGCAGTAGCTCAGGCGGAAATAGCCGGGGCAGCCGAAGCCGTCGGCGGGGACCACCAGGAGATTGTGCTCCCGCTTGGCCTTCTCGGAAAAGGCGTTTGCGTCGCCGCCGGGGGCCTTGACGAAGAGGTAAAAAGCGCCGTCGGGTTTGGCACATTCGTAGCCCATTTCGCGCAGGCTGCTGTACAGCAGGTTGCGGTTTTCGTCGTAGGCTTGCAGGTCGGGCTGCTCCTGTGCGCACAGGCCCACCACCTTTTGGATCAGCGTGGGCGGGCATACATGGCCCATGGCCCGGGCCGCGCCCGCTACGGTTGCGTACACAGCGGCGCTGTCGTCGGCGAAGGAGGGCACATAGACATAGCCGATGCGCTCGCCGGGCAGGGACAGGGACTTAGAGTAGGAGTAGCAGACGATGGTGTTTTTATAGAGATTGGGAATAAAGGGGACCTTTACGCCGCCGTAGACCAGCTCGCGATAGGGCTCGTCGGCGATGATGTAGATGGGGTGGCCGTATTCGGCGCTCTTGCGCTCTAAGAGGGCGGCCAGGCCCCGGAGGGTCTCCTCGGTGTAGACCACGCCGGAGGGGTTATTGGGGGAGTTGACGATGATGGCCTGGGTGTGGGGGGTGATGCGGCTCTCCACCTCGTCCAGATGGACCTGGAAAGCCTGGGTGTCCGGGGGGACCACCACCATCTTGCCGCCGTTGGCCGCGATGAAGGGGGCGTACTCCGGGAAAAACGGGGCGATGACCATGATTTCGCTGTCGCCGTCCACCACTAGAGCCTTGATTACGGAGATCAGCGCCGGGGCCGCGCCGCAGGTGAGGAACAGGTCGCCGGCACTGACAGACAGGCCGAAGCGGCGGGAGAGGTCCTCGGCGATGGCCCGGCGGGGCGCCTCGAAGCCGGGGGCCATGGAGTAGCCGTGGAGTTGGATGGAGTCGGTCTCGTCCACGGTCTTGTGGATGGACTCATTGACCTTTTTGGGGGCAGGGATGCTGGGGTTGCCCAGGGAATAGTCGAACACATTCTCCGGGCCCACCACCTTGGCCTGCTCCAGGCCGTAGGCGAAAAGCTGACGGATCACAGAGGGGGCCGTGCCCAAGTCATAAAAAGTTTGATTGACCATGATCGTTCTCCTTTTTCAAAATTATGCCAGGTGCATCCGCTGGGCCAGCACGCTGCCGGCGGCGATGGAGGCCAGCTTGGAGTCGGCGCTGTCGCTGCGGGAGACCAGGACGATGGGGACCTTCGCGCCCAGGATGATGCCCGCGTTCTTGGCACCGCCGAAGAGGGTGGCGGCCTTACCGATGCCGTTGCCTACCTCATAATTGGGGACGAGAAGGATGTCGGCGTCGCCTGCGCCGGTGGCTGTAAAGTGCTTGTGCTTGCAGGCTTCTTTGCTCACGGCCAGGTCCAGGGCTACGGGGCCGCAGACATCCATGCTGTATTTCGCCCAGCGGTCGGTCATTTTGCTTAGGGCGTCGGCGTCCACGGTGGACTGCACCTTGGGATTCACCTGCTCCGCGCCGCAGACGCAGGCGGCGTTGATGTGCTCGTAGCCCAGGGCCTGGAGCACGGCGGCGGCATTTTCCAAAATCTCCGCCTTTTTCTCCAGGTCGGGGAAGGTGTTCACGCCGCCGTCGGTGAGAACGAGCATCTTGCCCAGGGCGGGAATTTCGTAGAACATACAGTGGGTGGTCAGGTGGGAGGTGCGCAGGCCGTGCTCCTTGTTGAACACCGCACGCATCAGGTCTGCCGTGCCCAAAATGCCCTTCATGAGGAAGTTGGCCTTGCCCTGGGCGCAGAGGGAAACGGCCTGGGCGGCGCAGTCGGTATCGGTGTCGGCGGGGATAATCTCGTAGGCGGCGTGGTCTTCGCCCTGCTCCCGGAGCATACGGCGAATCTCGTCCGCGTGGCCTACTAGAATGGGGGTGGCGATGTCCCCCTTGCGGGCGGCCACCACCGCCTCGATAACGGGCTCGTCGTGGGCGGCGGCTACGGCTATGACCCCGCAGGGCCCACCCTTTGCGGCGTCTACAATGCCTTGAATGGTGTTTATCATGGAAAACCAGCCTCCTGATTTTATTTTAAGGCAATTATATAATATTTTGGGGCCAGCGTCAATGAATTTTACCGAATGATTTGGTGAAGAATGCGTCAAGAAAGTGCGGCGGTGGGTGGGTTGACGAAAGAGGGCGGATTTGATATAGTGAGATATAATATATTGTCAACCGATGGTAAACTTGTTTGAGGAGCATAGAGATGAGGGAAATTAAAATCATCCCGCTGGCCACGGCCTATGCGGGATGTTTCTTGGGGGCCGGATTTGTGTCCGGCCAGGAATTGTGGCAGTTTTTCGGCGAATTCGGCGTGAAGGGCTATGTGGGGCTGCTGATCGCCTGCGGGCTGCTGGCGGCTTTCGGCATTATGATGATGCGGCTTTTGCAGCTTTCGGGGCTGGAAAATGTAGAGGAGGTCATGATCCCGTGGAATGTGCCGGTTTTGCGGCGGCTCTCCGGGGTGATTTTGAATGTGTTCCTCCTGGGCGTGGTCATCATCATGACTGCCGGGGTCGGCGCGGCTATGGAGCAGCTTTTGTCCGTGCCGTCGGCTTTGGCGTCGGCGGTGTTCGTGGTGCTGCTGGGCGTGGTGGCGCTGCTGGGCGTTTCGGGCATGATGAAGGTGTTCTCCGCCCTGGTGCCCATTATCGTTATCGCCACCCTGGGCTTTGCGGTGATGAGCTGGGTGGAGTTCGGCACGGAGGGAATTTTGACCCTGTCGGAGCAGGCGCATAACAATCCCCTAATGCCCACCTGGTTCGTGTCGGCGCTGACCTATGTGGCCTACAATCTGCTGGGGGCCATCGGCATTATGTCGCCCCTAGGGAAGTATTTGAAGGGGAGAAAGACCGCCATTTTCGGCATTGCCCTGGGGGGGCTGCTGCTGGCGGCGGTGGCCGGGAGCGTGCTGACCTCGCTTTCGGGCTACCTGGATGCCACGGCGGCGCAGATGCCCATGGTGGCCCTTGCCTCCCGGCTGAACCCGGCGCTGGGCGTCGTGTACGGGATGCTGCTGCTGTGCGGCATGTTCAGCAATGCGCTGGCGTCACTGGTGGCCTTTATGGAGTATGTGAACAGCCATGTGCGGGTGCTGCGGGAGCACCGAAAGAGCACTATGGCGGTGCTGATGGTGCTGGTTTGGGCGGCCAGCTTGGCGGGTTTCGGAAACCTGGTGGGGACTGTGTTCCCGGTGTTCGGTTACATCGGTATCGGCATTATCGTGTGCATCTGCATCCACTACGGACAGTGCCTGCGGCGGAAAAATACTGAAAAGGGAAAAAACATTACAGAGAATGAAAAACCTCAATAAATTTCCTTGTGATCCGGGCGGTCAGGCCCCAAAGGGGATGGGGGAGGCCCCGGTAGACGGGCACCTCCATGCTGCCGGGGGTCCAGGCGTAGCCTGACGGGGTCTGCACCGTGTCGTAAGGAAAATCAACCCCTACCTCCGGCCGGAGGGGATAGCGGAAAGACTGCGGCGGATTGGCTTCCAGCCACGCCACCGGCACGGTGAAAACGGTGCTGACCTCCTGGGGGTTCAGGGTGAGATTTTTCTCGCAATCGGGCGGGAGCAGGCCTACCACCGGGTGCATCAGGGCCTCGGAGCGCAGGTGGAGAAAGTCGGCCGGGCCGAAAAGCTGCACCTGCTGCGGCGGGATGCCCAGCTCTTCCCAGGTCTCCCGCAGGGCGCACTGGGCGGGGGTCTCTCCCGGCTCCATGCGTCCGCCGGGGAAGCAGACCTCGCTGCGGTGATGGTGCAGGGAGGAGGAACGGACCTCATAGAGCAGGTGGAGGCCATCGGCCTTTTCCAGCAGAGGCACGAGCACGGCGAACTGGCCGGAAGCGTCCTGCAGGGTGGGGGTATGGTGGCTGTAATAGGCTTTGAGCGCGTGTATATCCATGTACGGCACCTCCGTTTTTAACTCTATAAGTCTATAAGAGTATAGCATATTTTGCATTGGGATAAAAGAAAGAATTCCCCCCATCCACAAGAGGATGGGGGAAATTTTACTGCCCGCTATTTAGCCGTGGTTTCCTGCCGGTCAGCAGCCGCAGCCGCACCCGTTCTGATTGTTGTTGCAGCCGCAGCCGCAGCCGTTGCCGCAGAACAGGAACAGGATGATGACGCAAATGATAATCCAGCAGCTATTCCCCTGATTGCACATAATGTGACCTCCCTATGAAATTTACGGCCATGTCGCTGGCCTCAATCCATAGTATGCGCGGGGATGGGAAAGGTGCATCAGGGACGGGAGATGCGATAGCTGAGGGTCAGGAGGGTGTCTACAAAGTGGACATCCTCGAAGAAAACATCGGGCTTATCGGTGCTCAGCTCCACATTGGTGAAGTTCCAAAAGCCGCGGATGCCCAGGTCGATGAGCCGGGTGGCCATGGGCTGGGCCACATGCTGGGGCACGGTGAGCACTGCCACATCCGGGTGATAGTCGGTGATGTACTGCTCCAGCTCGTCCATGGGGTGGACGGTGACATCGTGGATGCTGGTGCCGATGAGGTCGGGGGAGACATCGAAGGCGGTGTCCACATGGAAGCCCACCTTTTCAAAATCGAAGTTTTGCAGCAGGGCGTGACCCAGGTGGCCCACGCCGATGATGATAAGGCGGTGACCCTTGTCAATGCCCAGGATGTGGCCGATCTCGGAGCGGAGCTCGGCTACATTATAGCCATAGCCCTGCTGGCCGAACTCGCCGAAGCAACTGAGGTCCTGGCGGATCTGGGAGGCGGTGATGTCCATTTTGCTGCCCAGGGAATTGGAGGAGATGCGCACGACGCCCTTGTTGTAGAGGTCGTCTAAGTAGCGGTAGTAGCGGGGGAGACGGTGGATAACGGCATCGGAGACTTTTTGCTTTTTCATATATGGAATCGGTCCTTTTCTTTGGCGATAATTTCACGGTATATTTTAGCGCAGGAAAGGGGAGTTGTCAACTTTTTTAACAATGTTTTTTAGAAAAATCTTTGAAAATTGGCATAGGTGCGGGGGAAAGGGATGAAAAAGGACCGGGTTTTGCCGGTCCTTTTTCATAGAAACGATTGAATGAAGCCCGTCCGTTACGACCCCTCAGTCATGGCTTCGCCATGCCAGCTCCCCTTACGCAGGGTAGCCTTTGGAGGTGGGGGATGCGGATTGCCACACCAGTGACATCGGTCACTGGTTCGCAATGACATGGGGCTGCATGGGGTGCGGGGCGGCGGGACACATGGGCCCTGCCCTACAATAGATTGTTTTTGTAGGGCAGGGCCCGTGTGCCCTGCCGGGGGTGCGGTGTTTATTGGCGGGGTGTGGGCACCCCACCCTACACATATCATGGGGCGCGGGGAAAGACCGGCGGGCGGACAGGGGCGTCCGCCCCTACAATATTTGCTCCCTTGCCTAAAGGGCCTTTTGGGGATTCAGTGCATGGGGCAGCCGTGGACCTGGACTCCGGTTTTTTCACGGAGGAGGGCGCGTTCGTAGATCATTTCGCCGGCGATGGAGACGGCGATCTCCTCCGGGGTGACGGCCTTAATGGCCGTGCCGATGGGGGTATGGACCCGGGCGATGGCATCCTCGGCCACTCCGGCGTCCCGGAGACGCTGGTTGACAAAGGCGGTCTTGGAGCGGGAGCCGATGACGCCCGCATAGGCGAAGTCACGGCGGAGCACCTGCTCCTGAACGGTGAAGTCGTGGGTGTGGCCGCTGGTCATGATGACGATATAGTCCTGGTCGGTGGTGGTGAGATAGCGGTCTATTTGGCCGAAATCACCGCAAATCAGGCGCTCGGCAGAGGGGTAGCGCTCCGGGGTGAGCAGGTCGGCCCGGTCGTCGAACACCGTGACCCGGAAGCCCACGGATCGCAGCACCGGGGCCAGGGCCAGGGCGCAGTGGCCTGCGCCGAAGAGGAGGGCCCGCTCACCCACGGCCAGGGGCATGGTGAAAGCGCCAGCATTTTCGGCGCTGTCCGTGAGATAGCCCACGGAGCCGTCCAGGGGCAGGGCTAGGCAGCCGGAGCGGTGGCCCACGATGCGCTGCAAAAGGTCGGCGGCCAGGGCGGCCCAGGCGGCATCGGTGCCGGGGATGAAGCTAAAAAGGATCGTCATATCCCCGCCGCAGACGGCGCCGATGTCCTCGGTATCGTTGCGGTGGAGCTTATATTCGTGGATGTCGCTGCGGCGCTGGGCGATGAGCTCCCGGGCCCGGAGGATGGAGAGGTTTTCCGCATTTCCGCCGCCTACGGTCCCCACCTGGGAGCCCTGGTCGGTGACCAGCATCTGAGCGCCCTCCCCCCGGGGGGTGGAGCCGGACTCGTGGATGATGGTGACCAGAACGGCATCGTGGTGCTTTTCCAGTTCGTATAGGAGCTTGGCAAAAATCGACTGCATGGGTAATTCTCCTTTGTGTCGTTTGGGTGCTGTTTTGTCAATTTTACATTTGGTTTTTGAAAAATGCAATACGGGTTCTCGTTCGGCGGGGAAAAAGGTCCAAAATGGGAGATTTTTTGCTGCGAAAGGCAACATTTCA
Source organism: Clostridium sp. CAG:413 (assembly GCA_963650985.1). Classification (GTDB taxonomy): domain Bacteria; phylum Bacillota; class Clostridia; order Oscillospirales; family Oscillospiraceae; genus Vescimonas. Next base: position 9,958 of record CAVJNL010000034.1, on the reverse strand, counting down.
TTGGCAGGGCAGCGAAAATATGTTAGGATATATAAAAGAAACGAAGAGAAAAATTGCGGTCGGGCCCGAAAATGGGTCGGGGCCGAAAAACTGAATCTGTTGGGCAAAACCATCGTGAGGCGGCGACGCAAAGCTATCGGGACTTTTTTCGGAAAAGCCAGCCACGCTGCAATATCATTGATATTGCGGCGTTTTTTCTTTTTTGGGGGAGTCAGAGAAAGGAGGGGGCATCCGGCCCGGCATCTCCGGCCAATTTACCTTTTATGTGTACGACCCGGGCAGGACGGAATTTGACTTTTCCCATGTGCTGACGGTGAAGAATAACGAATTTGCCGAGAACAGCGGCTTTTACGCAGGGACAACGCAGGAGCAGGAGGTGGCGGTGTACCGGGTGTGAGTGCCGTGGTACAGCGACATTTTCACGGACAGCGGGACGCTCATTGACCCGGCGAATCGGACGGAGATTGCAGCATATTACGAGGCACATCCGGAGGAAATGTTTGAAAGCAACGAAATGTCCGAGGACGACTACAACCGGGGCGTGTATAAGATATACAGCGACGAGTTTAAGGATTATACTGCCGAGGGAACGGACATCTACACCCGGCTCAATGACACGGAAATGGTCAGTGTCGTGCAGATCGCCCTTATAAAAGTCGATCATTTTTTTCAGTTGCTTCAGCAATGAGCGCGGCGGTGTCTCCTTTCAAAGTGCGGTGCCTTTTTTGGGGATGAAGAGGCGGCTCATGTCCGCGCCCTCCAGGCGGAGGAGCTGCACCTTGCGGTCGAGGCCGCCGGCATAGCCGGTGAGACTGCCGCCGGTGCCCACCACTCGATGACAGGGGATGAGAAGGGAAATGGGGTTGTGGCCCACCGCGCCGCCCACGGCCTGGGCGGAGACCTTTTCCCGGCCCTGACGCCGGGCCAGCTCCCGGGCGATCTGGCCATAGGTCATGGTCTCGCCGTAGGGGATGGTCAGCATGATGTCGCACACGGCCTTGCGGAAGGGGGTGGAGTCATAGCGCAGAGGCGGGAGAAAGTCGGGGCATTGGCCGGAAAAATAGATGTCCAGCCAGCGCATGGCCTCCCGAAGCAGGGGGCGCTCCTTCGACTCGGTTTGCGCCGGAAGGACGCTGCCAAAGTACTTTTGGCCGCTGAACCAAAGGCCGATGACGGCGCTCTCGTCGCAGGCGAGGGTAATGGCCCCTAGAGGGGAGGCATATTGGGTGGTGTAGGTCATGGGGCGACCTCCTTGGAGAGGATTGATTTTATGCCATTTTAACATGGCGGGCAGAGAAATTCAATCCAATTGTTTGATGAAGAGCTTTGAAAACATTGTTGGGAATATTTCAAATTAGGACTTTACAAACGGCGTTTGAGTTGGTATAATTCATTTGTTGACAAACTGAATATGCGCCCGTAGCTTAGTTGGATAGAGCGTTAGACTCCGACATGGAAGGCGTGTCCTCTTGAGATGTGGCGCAAACCCTTGCGGCAGCTGCGTTTGCGGGAAGCGCAGAGAAAGAAAGTGTAGTCGTTGACTACTATTTGACTACTATTCCGTAGAGAGCAATCAAATATGTGCCCGTAGCTCAGTTGGATAGAGCGTTGGACTCCGACTCCAAAGGCCGCTGGTTCGAATCCAGTCGGGCATACCAAAAAGCCATCTCAAGCAATATGTTTGAGATGGTTTTTAGTTTTGACCACGATTCTATGTTTTAATATTGAACTGCGCTACCCCGTGGTCATATCTCCAGTCTCCCCTGTAGCTCTGCGCTGGCGGCTTTTTTATTCTTGTCGAAGGCGTGGGTGTAGATGTTCAGCGTGGTGGAGGGCTGGCTGTGGCCGAGGATGCTTGCTACGGTGGCTACATCTGTGCCGCCTGCGATCATGAGGCTGGCGGCGGTGTGGCGCAGACTGTGGACATTGAGCTGCTCCGGCAGGCCGTTCTTTTTTAGGATGCACTTAAAGCGCCAGGTGAAGGTGATAGGTGTCATGGGCAGGCATGTGCCTTGACGGCGGAACAGGAAGTCGTTTGTGTCCAGCTCCCTTTCGTCGTAGGTCGTGGTGATGTACTGATATGCCCGTCTGTACTCCCGCAGGAGGCTTTCCATCTCGGCGGAGAAGTAGACATATCGGTCCCCGGAGCGGGTCTTGGGTTCCTTGACGAATATCTCGTCGCTGGTAATTTTCACGGCGCTGCGGCAGATGTGGATGGAGCGCTGCTCCCAGTCAATGTTCCGCCATTGCAGGGAGCAGCACTCGCTCCGGCGCATCCCTGTGGCGATGATGAGCTTGAAGTAGGTCTCATAATTTGATGCTCTCATTCTCCAGGGCGGCGATGATCTTCTGTGCTGTTTCTTCATCGGCAATTTTCTTCTCTGTTTTCTTACCTGCGTAGCGGTAAGTGCGCCAGGCAGGATTGTGCGTAAGAAAGCCACCCTCCACGGCATCGGTGAGGATGCTGCACAGCGTTGCGTGCACGCCCTCGATGGTGTTTTCGGAGAGTGGCTTTCCTGTTGCGCTGCTTTTTGCCTGGCGCAGTTCGGCATAGAGTTTTCGGAAGTGCTCGGGGCGCAGTTCGGTGAGCTTGCAGTGTCCCAGCGCGGGGAGAAAATGCTCCGTGTCTTGCTTGTCCCGATGTAGTGTGGACTTAGTTAATTTGCCGGGCGCAATGTCCCACAGCCACAGCGCCGTGTATTGGGCCAGTGTAAGGCCCTTCTGTGGCTGCGGGTCATCCTTGCAGGCTCGCTCGAATAGGACCGCCTGCTCGTTGAGCCATTTTTCGTTTTGCTTAGGTGTCAGTCCCTCTGGGGGGGGCGGACGGTTTTCTGCTGGGGCTTGATACGGTTGCCGTTGTAGTCGTAGCCCATGGAGACCACGATGAGATAGCTATTGCCGCGCTTGCGAATACTTGCCATGGTCATTCTCATCTCTGGTTATGTATATGCTCATTCATTGGTGTCTTCCTCCTCTTCCGCAGCAGCGTAGTCCGGGTCGTCTACCGTATCATCGTAGGTTGATTCACCTTCGATGTCGCTCAGACTTTCGGCCTGTGTCTCAACCTGCTCTTCTTCGGGCAGGTCAAAACCTGTCATCATGGAAAGGTAGTCCACATTGGCCGCATTCTGTGCAGCGACCTTGTCCTGCTGCATCATATACTCGCCGCTGGGAATCTCCTTGAAATCGACTTCACCGTTCTCACTGATGGAGTTTCCAGCGAGATTATAGACAATGCCATTGATAGCGACGCCCTGTGCATTCTCATAATCACACAGGCCATAAGCGCCGTTCTCCTGCAGGCAGACCCAGTTCGGCTGCTCAACAAGCGCGAGCAAGCTGCCGTTCTTCAGAAACTTTACCATGTCCTGAATCCTCCTTGTTCTTGAATAAACTGTTGTAGAAAGCGTCCATCTTCCGCAAAACAAGCGTGCTGTTTCCGCGAATCATATGCCCGCGCCAGCTTTGATAAGCTGTCTCTACATCTGTGATAGTGAATCTTCCTTCATCTATCCACCTTCGGAATATTCTGAGTTTCTTCCGCATCTTGACCGGCGACTTTCGGTTCATCTTGCGAATGACTGCACCAGTTTCGTTCAGGAAGAACTTCGTTTTCAAGAATTTGACTCCCTTGCGCAGCGGCGCTATCTTTGTCTTCTTCTCGTTCAAAACAAATCCGTATTCCTTGCACTTCTTTCTGATTTCCTCCATGCAGTATTTCAGATATTCTCTGTCCTCATGTATCAGATAGAAGTCATCCATATATCTTCCGTAGTATTTGATGTGTAGCTGTTCCTTTATGAAATGGTCAAGTGGGCTTGCAACCATCAGCGCATCTATCTGCGATACCTGGCTGCCAAGTCCAAAACCAACATCTCCGAAGTCCTCCATAAACTGACAGGCTATACGGCGCACATCATCGTCATGTATCCTGCGTTCTGCCTCTCTGTAGATAGAGATAGGGCGGGAGCCACACGCTCCCGCCCATAACGATGTGCTTGATTACACAGAGGCGTTACCGCCATCGAGAATCAGCGTATCGCCCTCGGACTGCACCAGTTTGCTCATGTTCAGGCTGTTGACCTCCATGCTGCCGTCTTCCGCAACAGCGACTTTATTCTCCTCGGCGGAGCTGGTAACAACGCCTGCAGTCGCACCTGCGACCGGAATGTTGACAGCCTTTTCGGAGATGTCCAGAGCAGCGCCGTTCAGCTTGACGATTTCAATCAGGTTCTGGTTTGCACCGGCTTCCACGCCGTCGAGCTTTGCTTTCGCTTCATCGGTGAAGTCATTGGTGCTCAGTCCCTTATCTGAACGACGGCGACGTGATCGTGTTCCACTACACGGACGACTACACGATGGACTTCGATTTCAACGCGGACAAGAAGACCGCCAAGGAGATCGTCGCCATGATCGCCGCCATCGGTACAGTGGACATGAGCAAGGGCACCGCCATCAGCGAGGCCCGCACCGCTTACGACAACCTCACAGCCGATGAAAAGGCGCTGGTCACCAACTACGATGTGCTCCTGGTCGCCGAGGCCGCCTACGCCAAGCTGGTGGCCGAGATGGGTAAGAAGCTGGACGACATTTACAAGACCACCGGTGACTACATGAGTAAGCTCGGCACGCCCAGTGTCGGCTCTGTGGGCGGCGAGTGGATGACCATCGGGCTGGCCCGTTCGGGTCGGACTGTGCCCGCCGGGTACTATGACAATGTGGTCGAGTATGTGATGAAGGCCGATGCCAACGAGCGTTTGCACCAGGCGAAGGTCACTGACAACGCCCGCGTGATTTTGGCGCTGACGGCCATCGGCAAGGATGTGACCAATGTGGGCGGGCATAACCTGCTGAAGGGTCTGGACAGCATGGAGTTCGTGCAGAACCAGGGCATTAACGGACTCATTTGGACGCTGATCGCCTTGGATAGTCACAACTATCCCACCATGGGCGATGTGACCCGGGAAAAGCTGATTGGGGTCATTCTGGACGCCCAGCTCACTGACGGCGGCTGGGCCATGAGCGGCGAGACCGCCGACCCGGACATGACCGGCATGGCCATCCAGGCGCTGGCGCCCTATTACAAGACCAACGAGACCGTCAAGGCCGCTGTGGATAAGGCACTGGAGGTTCTGTCCGCCATGCAGCGGAATGACGGCGGCTTCACCAGCTGGGGCAGCGTCAATAGCGAATCCAGCGCCCAGGTCATTGTGGCGCTGACCGCTCTGGGCATCGACCCCACCGCCGACAGCCGCTTTGTGAAGAACGGCCTGACGGTGCTGGACGCCCTCGCCAGCTTCTATGTGACCGGCGGCGGCTTCAAGCACATCGCCAGCGGCGACCTGGACGGCATGGCCACCGAACAAGGCTACTACGCCCTGGCGGCGTACTATCGCCTGGCCAACGGCCAAGGCGGGCTGTATGACATGAGCGATGTCACCATCCAGCCCAGCGGCAATACCTCCGGCGGCGACAATAGCGGCAACGGCACAAACAACGGCGGCACCCCCACCACCGGGGATGCAGGCGTGACGATGTGGATCGTGGCGTTGCCCGTGGCAGCTATCGCCGCGGCCCTCGTGCTGACCAAGAAAAAGCGGGAGGGGTAAGCTCTCCGACATAAGTCAATAGCAACCCTAAGATGGAGGGGCGCAGCAAATGCTGCGCTCCTCTTTTGCGGTGTACAAGATAAATCGTTCTTTTATTTTTGCGAGATATGTGCTATACTACTGTTGGCTTAAAATGCAAAAAGTGATATACTGAACTACCTCAAGGCTGCTGAATACTTTGAAATGAGGAACTGCGAACGATGCTGAATATTTATTTCGGAGACATGCCGTCGGCGATCTATAATACGGAGATATTCTTCAGAAACACATACGAAGATAGCTGGCTCCAGGACGACTTTGCCAGGGAAGTTATTAAGAAAGTTGACCGGTCGGAAGTCATGGATGCGCAGGCGATCAAGAGCCCCGTGCTCGGTGTGATCCCGCCCACCGATTTGTCCGGCGGTGTGAAGACGCTGCTGCTTATCAAGAACTGCCCGGATAAAGTGTTCAATGCTTCCACCTGCGGAGACAACTGCGCAAAATTCATTCTTGCATTGGCAAAGGAGCAGGATATTACGATCAACTTGCGGCACATTATGAGCTTCGGGAAAAGGAAATTTGCGGCGAAGATATTGAATGATGGCAGCGTGGTCCACAGCATGGAGGAGCTGCTGCCTATTGCGGCGCGGTATGTGTAAGCGGGAGGCACAATATGAGAGGAAAGCATAGTGTCGTTGTGTACAACCGCCGGGTCCATTTTACATTAGAACTCGAGCGAAATATCACCGTGATCCGCGGCGACAGCGCAACTGGGAAAACAACCATGCTGGGGATGCTGCGGGACTATGAAGAGCAGGGGGCACAGAGCGGCGTTACCGTCCGATGTGATAAGCCTTGCAGAATTTTAACTTCCCGTGATTGGGAAAACCAGTTGGCGAATATAGAGGGAAGCATTGTTTTTATAGATGAAGGAAATGCTTTCGTTTCGTCTCGCGCCTTTGCACAGGCAATTTGTGATTCGAGCAATTACTATGTTATTGTTACAAGAGAAAACTTGTATCAGCTGCCGTACAGCGTGGAGGCTGTTTTGACGCTGAAAACTACAACTCGCAGAAGAAAGTGCACTTACAACAAAGCGTACCCTTATTATGGAGTGTTGGGGCGCGTAAAGGATGAGATCAATTGGTCTGACTGCATTTTGACGGAAGACTCTGGCAGCGGACATCAGATGTTTTCCAAAATTGCGGAGCTGCATCATGGGAACTGTCGATCTGCTGGTGGCAAGTCGAATATTTTTACCTGTCTGGAAAAAAGTACGGGAAAGAAAACGCTGGTTATTGCAGACGGCGCGGCCTTTGGCGCAGAGATGGAAAAAATTTATCGACTGATGGAGATGGATCAGTCGCGGGTGTCACTCTACTTGCCGGAGTCATTTGAATGGCTGCTTTTGAAGTCGGGACTTATTCGGGACAGTGAACTTGCGGATATACTGAAAGCACCGGCGGATTATATCAATTCCGAAAAATATTTTAGCTGGGAGCAGTATTTTACCGATTTGCTGATACGGCTGACCAGCGAGCATAGCTATATGCGCTACAGCAAAGATAAACTGGCGGCATTTTATCTGCAGGCTGATAACATTCAAAAGGTAATCGACGCAATGGAGGCAGAATAACTTTTTGCTGTTTATTATTTTCAGCGTTTGCGCTATACTTTTCTGTGAGTTTATGAAAATATATGAGATTGGCGGTGGTCAACCTTGAATATCCAGCATATCACAAAAATTAACATTAGCGGTTTTAAGTCCATCAAAGAGTGTTCGTTAGACTTGAACATGATCAATGTGCTGATTGGTAGCAATGGTTCCGGTAAGACGAACTTTATTTCCTTGTTTAAAATGCTGCAAAATATGATTGACGGCGAACTCCAGTCATATATTGCAAAGCACGGTGGGCCCAACTCATTCTTATTCTTTGGGAGTAAACAGTCCGAAAAAATAAGTGTTGAATTTTATTTCGGGTCCAATGGATACCAGTTTACATTAAGCCCTACTACGGATGACCGAATGATGTTTGACGGAGAATGGTTCTATTGGGATCGTTCAGGAAAAAAAAGCATTGGCAGTGGCTATTTCGAGTCAAAGTGGTGGGAGGGCTGTAAAAACGGCATTGATGATTATGTGATGCCTATTCTTGAAAATCAGAAATGGAGAGTATATCATTTCCACGACACGAGTGATACCGCACTGGTAAAACAAATTCATGGCATCAATGATAATATTGAACTCTCAACAGATGCAAGAAATTTGGCTGCGTTTCTCTATCGGCTGAAAAATACAGAGGGAAATAGCTATAATCAAATCGTCAGAACTATACAGCTCGTAGCTCCATATTTTGAAGATTTTATTTTGCGCCCCAACCCCCTAAAGCCTGACAGCATTCGTTTGGAATGGAAAGACAAGAACAGCGAAATTCCTTTTACTGCCTCTCAGTTGTCTGATGGCACACTGCGTTTTATCTGTTTAGCAACATTGCTGTTACAGCCGTTATGCTTGATGCCGGAAACCATTTTGATTGATGAGCCGGAACTGGGCTTGCATCCCTATGCAATTTCTTTGTTAGCTTCGTTGATTAAGAAGGCTTCGGTGCATAAGCAAATTATCATTTCTACGCAGTCGGTAGAACTGTTGAACGAATTTGAGGCTAAAGATGTTATTGTCGTAAACCATCAAGACAATCAGTCTGTTTTCTCCCGCTTGGATTCTGAGCAGCTTCAAGTATGGCTTGATGAGGATTACTCTTTGGGTGAGCTCTGGAAAAGAAACATCTTAGGAGGCCGCCCGTAATATGAAAAGAGTGATTGTTTATTGTGAGGGCCCCACAGAAGAAACCTTTGTCAACCGACTTTTGGTTCCTTTTCTATATCCGCGTGAGGTCTATTTGAGTGCATCTTCTTGCAATGGTGTTTCAAAATACAGCATCATCAGACGCGATTTAAACGCTCTTTGCAAAAGTGATCCCACTGCCATTGTTACAACAATGCTTGACTACTATGCGTTACCTTCGGACACCCCTGGAATGAATTCAGAGGGAGGCGGGGATATCTATCAAAAAGCCCAGCGGATTGAAACTGCTATCCAAGAGGATATTGGGGCATCCAACTTGATTCCTAATTTGATGGTACATGAGTTTGAAGCGTTGTTGTTTTCGAAGCCGGAATGCTTTTCCTATTGTGGTTTGAATGATCGTGCGATCCGTCAGTTGTGTTCTATTAGGGAAGATTTTGAATCCCCCGAGCATATCAACAACAGTCCTAACACAGCGCCTTCTAAGAGAATCCTGGCGATTTATCCGACTTACACCAAGCCCTTGGACGGATATAACATCGCAAAGGATATCGGCATTGATTTGATGCGACGGGAATGCCAGCATTTCAATGCGTGGGTAGAACGGTTGATGTAGCTTTGAGCGTTGTTGCGGGCAATTTTGGTCAGAAGTACTCTGACGAGAAAATGCAAGAGTGCCGGAAAGGGCCAAGGAGGAGACAAGAAGTCTCATCGAAGGCTCAGACATAGTTTTGAATACAGACTACTATTTGACCACTACTGTGAAAACTCCCGGAGACCTTACCCCGATTCTGTCGGGGTTTTCACCGTTTATACGTAAGCGTAAAACGTAGCTGCGTAAAGAGACCGCCATCTCGGTGAGCAGTAGCTCTCCTTGAGATGGCGGCCTTCTGTTATTGAGGCATATAACATTCTTCTGGAGCATTTCCAGGCAGCAGCTTTTCAGCCCACGCTTCATCTGTTTCGCTCAGTTGTGGCGCAGTCTGCAGCACCCGAAGGAGATAGCGGTACGGATCAAGGCCGTTTTCCTTCGCCGTTTCAATCAGGCTGTAAATCACGGCGCTGGCCTGTGCACCGCCAGCTGTATTGGCAAACAGCCAGTTCTTCCTGCCCATCACAAATGGCTTAATGCTGCGCTCGGCACGATTGTTGCTCAGCTCCAGACGGCCATCCTCCAGATACCTTGTCAGATACGGCCACTGCTCCAACAGGTAGTGGAGAGCCTTGCCCAGCGCAGATTTCGGCGCCGTCTTTGCCTGCATCTCATTTGCCCATGACAACAGCGCGTCTAAAACAGGCTTTGCCTGTTCCAGCCGCTTATTACAGCGTTCCTCAGGCGTCAGCTCCGCAAACGTCTGCTCCAGCCTGAAAAGCTGGGAGCAATACCATTCGCCGACTGCTGCGGCAGAGTTTTTCTGCTGCTCCTTTGGCACAGTTTGCAGCGCCTCGTCAAATTTTCGCCGCGCGTGCGCCCAGCACCCCACCACACGAACGTTATCCGGCAGCTTATGGTATCCCTGGTAGCCATCTGCGTGCAGCCAGCCTGAGAAGCCTCGCAGAAAAG
>CAVJNL010000033.1:0-17691 GCA_963650985.1 Clostridium sp. CAG:413 | reverse complement strand
TCTTCCCCCGGTAGAACCGGGGGTTTATTTCCACGCCTAAAGGCACCAAAAAAACAGGGAAGAAACCTCCATCGGTTTCTTCCCTGTTTTTTATTCTCATGTATGCGCAAAAAGCGCCATCAGCCCGGCAAAGGCCGCTAAAAAGATGACCACAAAAAGCAGGACCGCCAAAACGACCGTCCTCCACTTCCGCCGTGGCTCCTTTTCGCCGCTCTCCCGCTTCCAAGCCTCCTGCGGCGGCTTCTTTTCCGCAGGCCGCGCCGGTTCCGGGCGCAATTTTTGCTCCCGTTCGGCCCGCTGCCGTTTCATTTCCTTTTCATACAGCGCCAGCGGGTCCGTTTGGTCCATAATTCGCCCGTAAAACTGGTCTATCCACGCCGCGTCCCCGGGCTCACACATGTTCGCCTCCGTGCAGCCCGGCTCATGTGCGATTTGGTTTCTGACCCAGCGATACCGCTTGAGCGTCTCCAGGTCGCTCCCCCACCCCGCCACATAATAAGCGCCGCGCGGCGTTGCCTTCATCTCGTCGATATACGCCGTCACCGGCCTGTCGCAGCCCATCACATCACCGCACAGCCTTTCAAGCCGCTTGTATGAATCTATAAATCCCATTCTTTTTCTCAGAAAAATTCACATTTCCATGGGATGCCTCTTTGTCATCTCCCCCACGGCCTCCAAAATAAACGCCCGGTCCGCCCCGTCATTCCGGCACGCCCTGTGAATGCACTGGGCAATGGTCTCCATGTCGGCGGTGTCAAACCCCCGGGTGGTAACGCAGGGTGTCCCCATCCGCACGCCGCTGGTGACGGTGGGCTTCTCCGGGTCGCCGGGGATGGCGTTCTTGTTCAGAGTGATGTGCAGCCCGTCCAGCCGGTCCTGCAACTCCCGGCCCGTGATGCCGTGGCTGCGCAGGTCCACCAGCATCAGGTGGTTGTCTGTGCCGCCGGAGACCAGCTCAAAGCCGCACCCCAGCATAGCCCTCGCCAGGGCGGCGGCGTTCTCCACCGTCCGCCGGGCGTAGTCCCGGAACGCAGGCTCCATGGCCTCCCGGAAGCACACCGCCTTTCCCGCGATCACATGCTCCAGCGGCCCGCCCTGCATGCCCGGAAACACGGCGCTGTTTATCTTCTTGCCCCACTCCTCCTTGGCCAGGATTACCCCGCCCCGGGGCCCCCGCAGGGTCTTGTGGGTGGTGGTGGTCACCACATCGGCGTAGGGCACGGGGCTCTCGTGCTGCCCCCCCGCCACCAGTCCGGCGATGTGCGCCATGTCCACCATCAGCAGCGCGCCGTGCCGGTGGGCGATGTCCGCGAACGCCTTAAAATCCAGCGTCCGGGGATAGGCCGAGGCCCCCGCCACCAGCAGCTTGGGCCGCTCCGCCTTCACGATGTCCTCCACCCGGTCGTAGTCAATGCGCCCGGTGGCGGGGTCCACGCCGTAGCTGACGGCCCGGTAGAGCTTCCCCGACTGGTTCACCGCCGCCCCGTGGGTCAGATGTCCGCCACCCGCCAGGTCCATGCCCACCAAGGTGTCCCCCGGCTGCAAAAGAGCCGCGTAGGCCGCCAGGTTGGCCTGGGCCCCGGAGTGAGGCTGCACATTGGCATACTCCGCGCCGAACAGCGCCTTGGCCCGGTCGATAGCCAGCCGCTCGATCTCGTCCACGAACTCGCACCCGCCGTAATACCGCCGCCCGGGGTAGCCCTCGGCGTACTTATTGGTCAGGCAGCTTCCCACGGCGGCCAACACCGCCGGAGAGGTGATATTCTCCGAGGCGATAAGCTCAATATTCTCCTGCTGCCGCCGATACTCCCGCCGCAGCCACGCGCCTACCTCCCCGTCCTCCCGGGCCAGATAGTCCATGCTTTCCTTCAAAAAATTTTCCAAGCTGTTGCCTCCTATAATTTATTCCATGTGTGGCCGCTCATCTCCCATGAAAAATACAGCCACAGTACCCTTCCCCGCATGGGACCCAATAATAGTCCCAATATCACACTGTATGATCTTCCCCCGCATGTTGGGAAACGCCTCCTCAATGGCGTCCGACAAGAGCTTCGCATCCTCCGGGCAGTCGGAGTTACATAGGTAGCACCGCCCGGCGTAGTCCGCACCGTTTTGGGCGTGCTCCAGCATATTTTTCACCGTCACGGCCACGGCCTTTTTCTTGCCGCGTACCTTGTCGTAGGCGATGATGCGCCCCTCGTCGTTCAGCCGCATAATGGGGCAGATGTTCAGCACCGTGGCCACCATGGCCGCCGCCCCGGACACCCGGCCCGTCCGCCGGAACTGGGTCATGTCGGAGGAGAAGAACTGGTGATGCACCCGGTTGCGGTTCTCCAGCACCCACTGGGCCACCTCGTCCAAAGACTTCCCCGCGTCCCGCAGGTCCGCCGCCTCGTCCACCAGCAGCCCGTAGCCCGAGGAGGAGCATAGGGAGTCGATGACCTGAATTTTCCGCTCCGGGTACTTCTCCCGCAGCATCTCGGCGGCGATGTAGGCGTTATTCACCGACCCGGACTGCCCGGAGGTAAAGGCAATGTGCAGCAGGTCGCCCTTTTGCAGCAGCCCCTCGAAAAACTCCATATAAGTGGCCACATTGATCTGCGAGGTCTGGGGCAGCTTCCCCTCCTGCAAAAAGCGGTAAAACCGCGGCAGCGCCTCCGGGTCGCGCCCCATGTCGTCCACATACTCCTGCCCGTCCACCACATAGGTGTAAAACAAAACCGGGATCTCCCGCTCCACCAAATGCGCATAGGGCACATCCACCGTAGAGCAGCACGAAAGGGTAAACTGTCCGTTCATATATTTTTCTCCTTTACTATCCAATATGGTATATTATATCAAATTATACCAGTTTTCAGCCCATTGTCAATTCCAACACCGCTCATAGGCCGTCCATACCCGAAAAATCTTTCGCCCGCTGCCAGGTGTTCTCCTCCCGCCAGTTGGCCCTGTCCATAGGCTTATCTGTGCATAGGATTCCCTGTTCCCGGCACCAGTTCTTGCCGAAATCTATCAAGTACCGCTCCAAAAAGCCTCGGTATTCCTCGCTCAAGCCCTCGTCAATAAGCATCCACCAAAAATGCCGCTCCACCGTCTCCGGGTCCTTGTCTATCCGCCGCATACGCTGATATTTTTTGTAAAGGATAAGGTTGTTTATGGATTCAAAATACGTCCTGCGAATGTCCTCCTCGTCCGCTCGGGGCAGCGGCAGACAAACCGCCTGCACCTTCTTCGGCAGCGCCCGGTATGCCTCCTCATCCAAGACTTTTATCGTATCCGTCCTGAGCCAATATTCCCGTCCCAAAAACGCATAACAGCACTCCGCCAGCCGCAGATAGTCCACCAAACGCCCCTCCTTTCAAGCACTCTTTTCCTTATTATAATATACCCTCCCCCCAAACGCAACCCAGCAAAAGACCTCCCGCCCGCAGGCCGGAGGTCTTTTCATGCACTTGTCACCAGATCCCCATCACATGCTGCATCAGCAGGCTCACGGCGGTGATGCCCACCCAGCAGCACCCGCCCAGCAGCAGGGGCTTGCCGCCGCTTTTCACCAGCTTCACAATGTTGCTGTTGAGCCCGATGGCCGCCATAGCCATGATGATGAAGAACTTGCTCAGCTCCTTCAGCGGCGCAAATACCGACGCCGCCACGCCCAGCGAGGTACACACCGTGGTCACCACAGACGCGCACACGAACCACAAAATGAACATGGGAAACGCATTTTTCAGCCGGAATCCCCCCTGGCCGCCCCCGGCCTTTTTCGCCTTCACCAGCGACAGCACCAGGGTGATGGGGATGATGGCCAGCGTCCGGGTCAGCTTCACCGTCACGGCCTTGTCCAGGGTTTGGGTGCCCAGGCCCCACATGCTGTCCCAGGTGGAGGCCGCCGCCGTCACGGAGGAGGTGTCGTTCACCGCCGTCCCCGCGAAAATGCCGAAGGCCTCGCCGGAGGTGATGTCAAACCCAATGGCCTGGCCCAGCAGCGGAAACAGCAGCGCCGCCAGCACATTGAAAAAGAAGATCACCGAGATGGACTGGGCCACCGCCTCGTCGTCCGCGTGGATCACCGGAGCCGTGGCGGCAATGGCGCTCCCGCCGCATATCGAGGAGCCCACGCCGATGAGCGTGCTGATGCCCCCGTCCATGCCCAGCACCTTGTGCATCACAAAGGCCACCGCCAGCGAGGTGGTGATGGTGCACACGATAATGGGCAGCGACTGCTTCCCCGTCTGCAAAACCACGCTCAAATTCAGCCCGAAGCCCAGCAGCACCACGGCGGTCTGCAAAATTTTCTTGGAGGTGAACCCCACCCCCGGCTTGCACGCGGCCCCCGGCGTCCAAAACAGGGCGATGACCATGCCCATGATAATGGCAAACACCGGCCCGCCGATCACCGGCACCACCTTGCCCAAAAGCCACGCCGCCACCGCGATCACCAGGCACACGCCCACCCCCGGCGCCAGCGTCTTGATCTTCTGCATATCTTTTTCTCCTGTTCTTTCACGAGTATTTCACGAATATTTCACAATCATTATAATCATAAAAAAATATTTTACAATTGTCCAAATTCCACAAACATCCCCCCCAAAAAGGACGGCCACCCCACCGGGAAGCCGTCCCTATCACAAGCCGCATATTTGAGCGGAAATATTTTATCTCTCGCGCTTTCTCTGTCCCGTCAGCCCGCCGCAAGCCACAGTCTGCGCGTCCACCGCGCTCCCGCCATCCGTGTCAAAGCTCACGGTATAGTTGCCGGTGAGGGAGAGATAGTAGGGCTTATTCGTTGTTTCTCCCTCTCCGTCGTCAGCTCAAACTCGTATTTCATCTCCAGCATCCCTCCCTGACTATATTCTATCGAGTTATCCTTCAAATTGCGAATGTGCGGATTTTCTAAGCATAGAAAAAGGCTCTGACCTTTTACAGTCAAAGCCTCGTTCTGCCATTGCAATGCCTCAGTTTTATTAAGTTATTTCATACTGCCTTATAAAGCCTCAGCACAAGCCGTCAAAATTTTCTTCTTCGTCTCCAGCCCATCCTTCCGCATACCCCGCCTCACTCCATATTATATCTATATTATATCTATGCAAACCACAACGAAAACCGTCACAAATTGGTACGCATATCATTTATAGCTTCCCAACCCCAATAAGTCAACACCAACTCTCGAATTATCATTCAGAACCGCCCCACACTCCTTGTAACAATCCGTAGGGGCCGATGCCCACATCGTCCCGCCCCACCGCACTGCTTGTTACACTCCGTAGGGCGGGGTGCCCCCACCCCGCCGCCCGTCACCCACCGCATCCCATGTGCCCCTCAATCATATTCAAACCAAAAACAAGCATTTTTTACCAGCAAATTTCGCGCATAAACCCGCCCCAACCGCTCAAACTATGCTTGCGATACCCAAACAGGCGAAAGCCGAGTACCCAAAGAAAGGAGATCGTGACTATGTCCAGCAAGAACACCAACAAGCTGAATGTGCCCCAGGCCCGTGCCGCTATGGATAAGTTCAAGATGGAAGCCGCCAACGAGGTTGGCGTCAACCTGAAGGACGGCTACAATGGCGACCTGACCTCTCGTGAGGCCGGTAGCGTGGGCGGCCAGATGGTCA
Source organism: Clostridium sp. CAG:413 (assembly GCA_963650985.1). GTDB lineage: Bacteria > Bacillota > Clostridia > Oscillospirales > Oscillospiraceae > Vescimonas. Next base: position 12,074 of record CAVJNL010000033.1, on the reverse strand, counting down.
AGAAGATGATTGAGTCCTACGAGAAGAACCTGTAACCAACTCTTCCCGTAAGAACGCCCAAGAGCGCTTTGGAGACCCTCTCCAAAGCGCTCTTTTTGCCTTCCAAATCATCATTTCGTATACAACACCATCAAATCCTCCCATTTTCCACCCCAAAGGTTATCGCACTGCCATCGGCCTTTTCCGGGAGTATCTGTCGGATATGCAAGATAATTATATGCAAGAATCATTGACAGACGAGTCTGCCCCCGTGCATTCATTTCAATCCCCCCGCTCCATATAGAGCAGGACTCCTCCCCACTTCAGCCCTCCATTATATGAAACGCCGCATGTCCAAATAGCCGCAGCTCAGGCTGATAGCCTCGACCCTTGCCTCAAGATCATCTTGACTATTGGCCGCCGCAGGGCGTATGCTGTCTTTAGACGCAGAGTTGATGGCCGGTGCGCTCCCTCTCAACGATTGGCTGCCGTTGGTGAAAGCCCTGACGGTATTCATCTCTGCGTTAGTCATTTTTGCGTCCCCCTTTCCCCCTCTCAGCCTTTTTCACTTGACTTTCCCGCAAATCCTGCATATACTCTTCCCAAGAAGGTTTTGGCTCGAATACTTCCGAACGTCCTCGGGCGGAGAAGGGGGTTGAGCTGATCACCTTCTCTCTTTTTATGCCCAAAACAAGCAGAGCAAGCCGCGCTGACCCGATTCCATCCACACTTAAAAATTTCTCTCTCATTCAAATATACGCCCCCCAAATCTGCAACAAAATTCGCCAAAAATTTTCCTCCCCGCATTTTCTCTCCCCCTGTCCATTTCCCCCAAACTGTGCTATACTAAAACCATCTTTCCGATGGAGGGCCGCAAAATGCACATTCGGGAACATTTGAAAACCGTCAACCGCCACCGCCGACTGGTGCGGCATTACTGCTTCCGTCTGGGCCTGTACTGGCAGGGCCTCACCCACGACCTGAGCAAATACAGCCCCACCGAATTCTGGCGCAGCGCCAAATACTACCAGGGCTTCCGCAGCCCCAACGACCAGGAGCGCAGCGAGACCGGCGTGAGCCTGTCCTGGCTGCACCACAAGGGCCGCAACCGCCATCACTTCGAGTACTGGATCGACTACCGCATCGCCCCCGACGGCACCGTGACCATGGGCGGGTGCAAAATGCCGAAAAAATATGTAGCGGAGATGTTTTGCGACCGCATCGCCGCCTGCCGGGTCTACCAGGGCGAAAAATACACCGACGCCTCCGCCTACGACTACTTCCAGCGCACCAAGGGCCGCTTCTGGATCCACGAGGAGACCTCCGCCCTCCTGGGCCGCTGGCTCCTGCTGCTGAAGGAGCAGGGAGAGGACGCCGCCCTGCGCCAGATCCGCGCCGAGCTCCGCGCCTCCAAGGCCTACTGAATCCCCCCGCCGCAGCCCCCATTTCCCGCTCCCAGTACTTGTCAAGAAAGTAACGACGATTTTTTCGATGTTTTCCTTGCTTTTCAGCATTTTTCGGTGTAAGATGTATTGGAGATTTTTTTCGGAGAGGTAGATTCATCAACATGAGCCACCCTTATAAGACCCGGGCAGGCGGCGCCACCGTCACGGTTTTCGTCCCGTACGACTGCGCCAACCACTGCCCGTTCTGCATCAATAAAAAGGAATATGCCGACTGCAGCACCTTCAGCCTGGAGGCCATTCTCCGCAGCATCCGCATCATGGATTCCATCACCCCGGCGTGCGACTTCGTGTTCACCGGCGGCGAGCCCCTGGCGGACCTGCATGCCCTGCAGCAGATGCTGGACGCCATTCCCCCCACCCATAAAATTTATATCAACACCACCTTCCCCGTGCAGCCCCATTGTCCCGCCGAGGAGATGCTGGCCTTCACCGAGCGAAACAAGGACAAGATCACCTGCATGAACATCTCCCGCCACCTGGTGAAGTATGTAGAGGAGTCGCCGGACGAGGTCATCGCCCGCATCGCCTGCCCCACGCGCATCAACTGCGTGCTGTATAAAAAATACCCGGCAACCAAGCTGGTAGACTATGCCGAACGCTTCCTCCCCTACCAAATTCCCATCCAGTTCCGCTACGACTACACCGAGACCACCCCGGAAAACCTGTATGAAGAGGAAAACGACCCCATCCTCCAGGACCTGAAGAAATACTTCACCTACATGGGCCTGGACGGCTGCCGCATGCGCAACGGCTTCCACTTCATCTACAAGGGCCTGCACATGACCTACCACAAGACCCTGCCCTACTCCACCATCACAGAGACGGGCGAAAACGGCACTACCTACGACATCCTCTACGACATTCTCATCAAGCAAAACGGCGAGATCCACTCCGACTGGACCGGCGTAAAAATGGACATCGACGCCTACCGCAAAGTAGTCTTCGAGCCCTACGACCTGAAAGTCCTGGACGGTACCGTAGACTATTAATCAAAAAATCCCCCGGCAGAACCGGGGGTAATTTTTTCGCCTTATTCTTCAATTAAAAGCTGCGCGATCTGCACCGCATTGGTGGCCGCGCCCTTGCGCACCTGGTCGCCGCAGCACCAAATGTTCAGCCCGTTGTCCGAGGTCAAATCGTCCCGAATCCGCCCCACAAATACCGTGTCCTGGTCGCTGGTGTCCAGGGGCATGGGGTACTGCTTGTTCTTCAGGTCGTCCACCAGCCGGCAGCCGGGGGCGGCGGCGATCAGCTCCCGGGCCCGCTCCACAGAGATCTTCTCCTTCGTCCGCACCACGATAGACACGCTGTGGCTGCGCACCACCGGCACCCGCACGCAGGTGCAGCTTACCTTCAGCTCCGGCAGGTGCATGATCTTGCGTCCCTCGTTCTGCATCTTCATCTCCTCGGAGGTGTAGCCCGCAAAGGCCTCGCCGCCGATCTGGGGGATAACATTGTACGCGATCTGATACTGAAACACCTTCGGCTCGTAGCTCTTGCCCTCCCGCAGGGCCTCCACCTCGTTCATCAGCTCAATGGGCCCGCCCGCGCCTGCGCCGGAGGTGGCCTGGTAAGAGGACGCCACAATGCTCTCAATGGGGCTGTCCTGGTTCAGGGCGTTGATAGCCACCAGCGACACAATGGTGGTGCAGTTGGGGTTCGCAATGATGCCCTTGTGCTTCTTGGCGTCCTCAGGATTGATCTCCGGGATGACCAGCGGCACCTCGGGGTCCATGCGGAAGGCGCTGGAGTTGTCCACAAACACCGCCCCCGCCTTTACAATAGCCGGTGCAAACTTCTTTGCAATGTCATTCTCCGCCGCGCCCAGCACAATGTCCATGCCCCGGAACGCCTCGTCGCAGGCCAGCTCCACAGTCAGCTCCTGTCCCTGCCAGTCGATCTTCTGTCCCACGGACCGCTCCGACGCCAGCAGGTGCAGCTCCTCCACGGGGAAGCTCCGCTCCGCCAAAATTTTCATCATTTCCCGGCCCACAGCGCCCGTAGCGCCCAAAATTGCAACTTTATACTTTTTCATAGTCAGTTCCTCCTTATTTCACAAAGCTGTCATATAGCACCCGGATGGCTCCGGCAAAGTCCTTGTTGTCCACGCCCACGATGATGTTCAGCTCGTCGGGCCCCTGGGTGATCATGCGGATGTTGATGCCGTTTTCGCCCAAAGCGGCGAAAATTTTGCCCGAGGTGCCGGGCTTAAAGGCCATCTTCCGGCCCACCGCCGCCACAATGGCCATGTCCTCGGTGACATGGATGCTGTCGGGCTTCAGCATTTTCTGAATGTCGCCCAAAAGCTGATACTGGCAGGGCCGCAGCTTGTCCGCCGCCACCACCAGGGAAACGCTGTCAATGCCCGAGGGCAGGTACTCCAGCACCAGCTGATACTTTTCCAGCACCTCCAAAATCCGCCGCAGCACCCCCACCTCATTGCTCATGCCATTTTTCGTGATGGTGATGACGGAGAAATTCTTCCGCCCGGCGATGCCCGTGATAAAGTTCCCGTCCAGGCTCTCCTCCGTCTCGTCGAAGGACTCCATGATCATGGTCCCCGGGTGGTCGGGCTGGTTGGTGTTGCGGATGTTCAGGGGAATGTTCTTCTCCCGCACCGGGAAGATGGTCCCCTCGTGGAGCACCTGGGCGCCGATGTAGCTGAGCTCCCGCAGCTCCGAGTAGGTAATGCGCTCAATGGGCAGCGGGTCCTTCACAATGCGCGGGTCCGCCATGAGGAAGCCCGACACATCCGTCCAGTTTTCGTAGACATCCGCGTCCAGGGCCGCCGCCGCCAGGGCGCCGGTGATGTCGCTGCCGCCCCGGGTAAAGGTCTTGATGGTCCCGTCGGGCATGGTCCCGTAAAAGCCCGGGATCACCACCCGCCGCCCGGAGGCCGCCCGGGCCAGGGTCTCGTAGCTCTTCTCCTGGTCCACTGTTCCGTCCAGGTTGAATTTCAGCCACAGCTCGCTGTCGAGAAAGTCGTAGCCCAGGTAGTCCGCCATCAGCTCCGCCGCGAAATATTCGCCCCGGCTCACCAGCTCGTCCTGGCTGATGCCCGCGTCCATCTTCTTGCGCAGGGCATCAAACTCCGACTCCAGGTCGGTCTTCAGCCCCAGGTCGTCCCGAATCTCAATATACCGGGAGCGGATCATGTCAAACACGCTGTCGCAGGCCACCCCATATTTCAGATGTGCGTGGCACAGATACAGCAGGTCCGTCAGCTTGTGGTCGTCGGAAAACCGCTTTCCGGCGGCGGACACAATGACCACCCGCCGGGCCGGGTCGGCCTGGACAATGCTCTTCACCTTTGCAAATTGTTTGGCGTCCGCCATGGACGAACCACCGAATTTCAGCACCTTCAACATTTTTTTGTCTCACTTTCTATGGAAATTGATGCAAGATTTTCAATCACGCTGACAAATTTCTCTTTTTTGTCCGTGAGCAAAAAACACTTGCTTTTTTCTTGGGGACAGTGTATCATATCGTTATGCAAAATGCAAGAAAAAGATTGGAGAAACTTGTATGAAATATCAAAGCACTCGCAATCGCGCCCTCACGGCCTCTCCCGCTGCCGCCGTTCTCCGCGGCATCGCGCCGGACGGGGGCCTCTATATGCCCGAAGCCATCCCCGTCCTGGACTGGCAGTCCCTTCTGAAAGAAGACACCCTTACTATGTCCGCCCGCATCCTCTCAGCCCTGCTGCCGGATTACGAGGATATGGACGCCCTGGTGCGCCGTGGCTACGCCGGGAAGTTTGAAACGGACGAGCTGACCCCCCTGGTCAAGGTGGGCAGCCGCTATGTGCTGGAGCTGTTTCGCGGCCCCACCAGCGCCTTTAAGGATGTGGCCCTGAGCCTCCTGCCCCAGCTTATCAGCCAGGCCCGGGCCATGGAGGGCATCGAGGACGAAATGCTCATTCTCACCGCCACCTCCGGCGACACGGGCAAGGCCGCCCTGGAGGGCTTTCACGATGTCCCCGGCACGAAAATCATCGTTTTCTACCCCGCCGGGGGCGTCTCCGCCGTGCAGCAGGCGCAAATGGTCACCCAGGAGGGTGCCAATGTCAAGGTCTGCGCAGTTCGCGGCAATTTCGACGATACCCAGACCGGGGTCAAGCGCATCTTCGCCTCCTGCGATGAGGAGGACATCCCCGGCCTGCGCCTCTCCTCGGCCAACTCCATCAACATTGGCCGCCTGGCTCCTCAGATCGTCTACTACTTTAAGGCTTATGCCGACCTGGTCAATTCCGGCCGCATCCGGGTAGGCGACAAGGTCCACTTCTGCGTCCCCACCGGCAACTTCGGCGACATCCTGGCCGGTTACTTTGCCAAGCGCATGGGCCTGCCCGTGGGCCGCCTCATCTGCGCCTCCAACCGCAACGATGTTCTCACCGACTTCCTCTCCACCGGCGTCTACGATAAGCGCCGCACCTTCTATAAGACCACCTCCCCCTCCATGGACATCCTGGTCTCCAGCAACCTGGAGCGCCTGCTGAGCCTCCTCACCGGGGACGACAGCTATGTTTCCTCCCTCATGAAGGACCTCAGCGAGCAGGGCCATTATAAGGTAACGGACGCGCTTTTAGAGAAGCTCCAGGCGGAGTTCTCCTGCGGCTGCTGCAACGATGAAGCCGCCGCTCGGACCATCGGGAAGGTCTGGGCCGAGGAGAAATATCTCCTGGACCCCCACACCGCCGTGGCCTGGACCGTGGCCGACCAATTCGCCCACACCCACCGGGACGGCGCCCCCGTGGTGGTGCTCTCCACCGCCAGCCCCTATAAGTTCCCCGCCGCCGTCCTTTCCGCCCTGGGGCAGAAGGTGGCTGACGACGAATTTGCCGTCATGGAGGACCTGCACACCTCCACCGGCGTACCCGTGCCCAAGAACCTCTCCGCCCTGCGAGAAAAGCCCGTGCGCCACACGGACTGCATCGACCGGGAGGATATGCTCTCCTATGTCTTGAAGAAAGCGGGTGAAAAGCAATGGTGACCGTCCGCGTACCCGCCACCACCGCCAACTTAGGCCCCGGCTTTGACACCCTGGGCCTGGCCCTGGCTCTCTATAATACCCTCACCTTTGAAGAACTCCCCGAGGGCCTGTATTTTGACGGCGTAGAGCTAGACTACGCCACAGCGGACAACCTGGCGGTAGTCTCCTATAAAGCCGTGCTGGATAAGCTGGGCCTGCCCATGCCGGGCCTGCGCGTCTCCATCCGGGCGGACATTCCCATCTGCCGGGGCCTGGGCAGCAGCGCCGCCCTGATAGCCGCCGGAGCCGCCGGAGCCAACGCCAACCACGGCTCTCCTCTCACCCGGGAGGAGCTGCTGGCCGTGTGCAGCGACATCGAGGGCCACCCGGATAACCTGGCCCCCGCCATCTTCGGCGGCCTGGTCGCCTCTTTTGTGGAAAACGACCGCCCCTACATCGCCCGGTACAGTCTCCACAAGAGCCTCCGCTGCACGGCCCTGATCCCGGACTTCCAGCTCTCCACCCATCTGGCCCGGGGCGTCCTGCCCAAGGAGGTCCCCTACGCCGACGCCATTTTCAATGTCTCCCGCACCGCCGTGCTGCTGCGGGCCTTGGAGGAGGGCGACGCGCAGACCATCTCCGTGGCCCTGCACGATAAGCTCCACCAGCCCTTTAGGCGTACCCTGATCCCCGGCTTCGACGAAGCCGAGGCCCTGGCCCACGACTGCGGCTGCGTGGCCTTCTTCCTCTCCGGCGCAGGCCCCACCCTCCTGTGCCTGTCGGCGGACCCGGCCTTTGATGAAAAGCTGGCCGCCCGCCTCGCCGAGCTCCCCGGCCACTGGCAGCAGCTCCCCCTCCCCGTAGACCACGAGGGGATTCGAATAAACTGACCACTCCGTAGGGGCCGATGCCTACATCGGCCCGCCCCACCGCATTTCTTGTTTTCTGCGTAGGGGTCGGCGTCCTCGACGACCCGCTTGTATGCACTTCTTGATTTCTGCGTAGGGGCGACCCTTGCGGTCGCCCGCCGCTCTCCCACAAAGCACAAAAAGCACCTCCCGCTCGAGAGGTGCTTTTTTCTCTACTGCTTTATCTCTTTATCGCGCCAACAGGTAAACGGCCAATGCTGCCTGCAAGAAAAACATCGCCGGCAGCCCAAACCGAAAATACCAATGCCGGGTTTTGTGGCGGAACACGGCCATGCCCAAAATGCCGCCCACGCTGCCCCCCAAAAGGGGCAGGATCAGGAGCGTTTTTTCCGGGATGCGCCACTGGCCTTTTTTCGCCCGGCGCTTGTCTGCACCGTAGAGGCAAAAGGTCACCAAATTCAGCACCGTTAGGTACACCAAAACTGCACTTTCGATACACCAAAACGACACCGAAACTGCACCGAATTTCACCGAAAATCACCCATTATTTTCCAGCTCGCTGAGGGAGCAGGCGATCTGAGAGGCCACCCGGGCGTTGTTATAAACCAACTGGATATTGCTCTCCAGGCTGTCGCCGCCGGTGAGGTCCTTGACCTTCGCCAGCAGGAAAGGCGTGGTCTCCTTGCCGTGTACGCCCTTGGCCTTGCACTCGGCCACAGCCTCGTCGATGGCCTTGTTTATAACGGCAGGATCCATGGAATACTGCTCGGGAATGGGGTTCGTCACCAGCATGCCTCCCTCCTGGCCCAGCACCTGCTTCACATGGAAAGCCTCAGCCACCTCCTCGGGGGTGTCCAGCTCATAGTCCACGCCGAAGCCGGAGGAGCGGGTGTAGAACGCGGGCAGCTCCTTGGTGCCGTAGCCGATGACGGTGACACCCTTGGTCTCCAGGTATTCCAGGGTCAGGCCCAGGTCCAAAATGGCCTTGGCCCCGGCGCAGACCACCAGCACAGGAGTCTTGGCCAGTTCCTCCAGGTCGGCGGAGATGTCCATAGTGGTCTCCGCGCCGCGATGCACGCCGCCGATGCCGCCGGTGGCAAAGACCTTGATGCCCGCCATGGCGGCGATCATCATGGTGGTGGTGACGGTGCAGGCGCCGTCCATGCCCTTGGCGACCAGCACGGGCAGGTCCCGGCGGCTGGCCTTGGCTACGGCGTGGCCGGCCTTGCCCAGGTAGTCAATTTCGTCCGCAGTCAGGCCCGCTTTCAGGCGGCCACCGATGATGGCGATGGTAGCGGGCACAGCGCCGTAGGAGCGGATGATCTCCTCCACCTTCAGGGCCGTCTCCTTATTCTGGGGATAGGGCATACCGTGGGAGATGATGGTGCTCTCCAGGGCCACAACGGGCTTGCCCTCGTCCAGGGCCTTCTTCACTTCGGGTGCAATGTCCAGATAACGGTTCAGCATAGTGAAATACCTCCTGTTTTATACTATATATAATATGGTTTGTTGAAACGATTTTACATATGTGCCAGCAGGGCCTGCTCGCTCATGGCGGCGCTGATGGTGTCGGCGCTGGCCATGGTGACGGTGGAGGCGGCGCGGCCTGCCCGGGTGGAGCTTTCCAGGTCGCTGCCCCGGAGATAGGCCCAGGCCAGGGCGGCCATGAAGGAGTCGCCGCAGCCGGTGGTGCTGACGATCTCGCCCTTCAGGGCCGGGAGCTTCAGGCTCTGGCCGCTATGGTCGGCGGCGAACACGCCGTCGGCGCCCAGGGAGATGAACACCCGGTGGAGGCCCGTAGCCAGCAGGGCGTCGGAGGCCCGGCGGAGGCTGTCGTCATCGGTGATGGGCACGCCGGAGAGGAGCTCCGCCTCCAGGCGGTTGGGCTTGAGGGTATGGAGCTTGCCCAGGACGGGGCGCAGCTTCTCGGCCTTGGCGGTGGAGACGGGGTCGGCGAAAATGGGGGCCCGACAATTGTCCGCCACCCAGGCGATGCTCTCGGCGGGGAGATTGGTGTCCAGCACCACCACCTGGCTGCCGTCTAAAAGCTGGCGGCGGCCGGAAAGGACCCGGGGGGTGAGGTTTTCGTAAATATCCATATCCGCCACGGCCAGCTGCATGTCGCCGGTCTCATCGTTGATGAACAAGTAGGTGGAGGTGTGGCCGCCGGGGATCACCGGGGACTGGGAGATGTCGATGCCCAGCTCGCCGCAGACCGCCGCCAGCTTTTGGGCATACACATCGTCGCCAAAGGCCGTGACCAGGCGCACATCCAGGCCCAGGAGGCTCATGTTGTGGGCGATGTTCCGGCCCACGCCGCCGGGACTCATGCGCACGGCGCCGGGGTTGGAGTCCTTGCCCACCAGGGTTTTATAGGGGCGGCCACCGATGTCCATATTCATGCCGCCCACCACGGTGACATAGGGGCTGCGGGTGACGATGTACCCCTTGCCCGCGATGCAGCCCTTTTTCATCAGATTGGAGATGTGCACCGCCACGCTGGAGCGGGTGATGCCCGCCCGGTCCGCCAGCTCCTGCTGGGAGATCATGGGGTCCGCCTCGATCCAGTTGAGGATCTGCCGTTCGCGCTGTGTCATGACGTTCTCCTTTCGTAAGCAAATCTTTACGAACTAATCTTGTGCTTATATTCTCACACTTCTTTCCATTTGTCAAGAGGAAATGTGTTGCCAAATTGAAAAAATATGTTTATAATGATACATACTGTAAAATAACACGAACAAAGGTGGATATTGCTATGGATCGAATGAGAATCGCCGCCCTGTTTGCCGACCGGGAGAGCCTGGACGGCAAGGAGGTCGTGGTATGCGGTTGGGCGCGGACCATCCGGGATATGAAGGGCTTCGGCTTTATCGAGCTGAACGACGGCTCCTGCTTCAAGAATTTGCAGGTGGTGCTGGACGCTTCCGTGCTGGACAACTACAAGGAGATCGCGGGCCAAAATGTGGGCGCGGCACTGGTGGTGCGCGGCACGGTGGTGCTGACCCCGGAGGCCAAGCAGCCCCTGGAGGTGAAGGCCGGCAGCGTGGAGGTGGAGGGCAAGTCCGCCCCGGACTATCCGCTGCAAAAGAAGCGGCACAGCGTGGAATTCCTGCGCACCATTCAGCATCTGCGGCCCCGGACGAATTTATTCTCCGCTACCTTCCGGGTGCGGTCCGTGGCGGCCTACGCGGTGCATGAATTTTTCCAGAACCGGGGCTTTGTGTATGTGCAGACCCCCATCATCACCGGATCCGACTGCGAGGGCGCGGGCGAGATGTTCCAGGTGACGACCCTGGACCTGGAGAATCCCCCTCGGACCCAGGACGGCCAGGTGGATTACAGCCAGGATTTCTTCGGGAAAAAGACCAGCCTGACGGTGTCCGGCCAGCTCAACGCCGAGAACTTCGCCATGGCCTTTGGCGATGTGTACACCTTCGGCCCCACCTTCCGGGCCGAGAACTCCAACACCCAGCGCCACGCCGCCGAGTTTTGGATGATCGAACCGGAGATGGCCTTCTGCGACCTGGCGGGGGACATGGATGTGGCGGAGGCGATGATCAAGTATATCATCACAAGCGTCCTTAAAAAGTGTCCGCAGGAAATTGAATTTTTCAACAGCTTTGTGGATAAGGGCCTCAAGGAGCGGCTGGAGCATGTGGCTTCCAGCGACTTCGGGCGCATCAGCTACACCGAGGCGGTGGAAATTCTCAAGCAGCACAACGACAAGTTCGACTTTAAGGTGGACTGGGGCGTGGACCTGCAGACGGAGCACGAGCGGTTCCTGACGGAGCAGGTGTTTAAGCGGCCCGTGTTCGTGACGGACTATCCGGCGGAGATCAAGGCGTTTTACATGCGCATGAACGACGACGGCAAGACCGTGGCGGCGGCGGATTGCCTGGTGCCCGGCATCGGCGAGATCGTGGGCGGAAGCCAGCGCGAAGAGCGGCTGGATGTGCTGGAAAAGCGCATCCGCGACCTGGGGATGAACCCCGAGGACTACTGGTGGTACTGCGACCTGCGGCGCTACGGCACCTGCAAGCACGCGGGCTTCGGGTTGGGCTTTGAGCGGATGGTCATGTACCTCACGGGCGTGAGCAACATCCGGGATGTGGAGCTGCACCCGCGCACGGTGGGGAATGCGGATTTCTGATGAATTGAATTGGGTTAAAAATGGGGCTCTGCCGGGTGGCGGGGCCCGTTTTTATAGTGAATAGAGAAAAGTTTCGGGACGGGGGAGGCGGATTGCCATGGGCGCTTTGCGCCCTCGCAATGACATGGGGTTGCATGGGGTGCGGGGGGAGGCGGGCTGGGGGCAGCCCGCCCTACGGATGGCAAGAAGTGCGGTAAGGCGGGCCGTCGGGGACGCCGGCCCCTACGGGTGCGTTGCATGTAGTGCGGGGGGCGGGCCGATGTGGGCATCGGCCCCTACGGTGGGGGTGTAGGGGCAGACGACCCTGTCCGTCCGGTGCGGGGTATTCTCAGGGTGCGTAGGGGCGGGGCTCTCTTGCCCACCGTCGTGCCAGCCGATTGGCAGGCACTGTCGTGCCTGCCAATCGGGGCACTTCCTCGAAATCGCCTCGCTTCTTCCGCCACCGGCGGCGCTTCGGCGATTTCCCCGTCCGCGGGCGACCGCGAGGGTCGCCCCTACGGAGCGTTTGGCGATAGAATTTCGTAGGGCGCGATGCCCACATCGCGCCGGGCGATAGAATTACAAATTTCCCTGGTTTGGACGGGCAGCACAAGCGCGGAGCGCGTCGCGGTGGATAGAGCCGGAGACAATGCGAAAGCA
>CAVJNL010000032.1:0-18208 GCA_963650985.1 Clostridium sp. CAG:413 | reverse complement strand
AAACACCCCCGTTTCCTGTATTATACCAAAAACGGGGGCGTTTGGGTTGTTTTTTGATAAGCTGCATCCCCCTGTCCCCCATTCTTTTCCTCCTGCATAAAATGGAGTGTTCCGCACGGAACAAAACTCTATGAGGAGGCAATGAATTTGTATACGGAAAAATCCGCCGCAGGCATGGACACCGCGACCTGCACCACTCAGCAAGGCTCGCTGCCCGGTGCCTGCGCCTCGTTGGCTTTTCCCTATATTCCCATGCAGGGCAAGGATCCCAAGCAGTACGACCGCCGGGAGGCCCTACAGCAGGGCACGCTGTTCCCCGGCCTGGACCTGCCCTTTCAGCGCGAACTGAAAAGCCGATTCCCGGCCGTAAACAGCGCCCTATCGGAGCTGATGGCCCTGGACTTCGCCGTGGATGAGCTGGGCCTGTACCTCACCACCCACCCGGGCGACCAAGAAGCCCTGGAGCTCTACTGGAGCTATATCGCCCTGGCTCAGGAGGGCCGCAAGCGCTACCAGGAGACCTACGGCCCGGTGCTGCAAACCGACATCACCCCCGGCGGCTACCGCTGGCTCAGCGATCCGTGGCCCTGGGACGAAGGAGGAAATAGCTGATGTTTGTCTATGAAAAAAAGCTGCAATACCCCGTCCGCATCGCCAATCCCAACCCCAAACTGGCGGCGGTGATCATCAGCCAATACGGTGGCCCGGACGGCGAGCTGGGCGCGTCCCTGCGCTACCTGAGCCAGCGCTACGCCATGCCCTACGCCGAGCTCAAGGGCCTCCTGACGGACATTGGCACCGAGGAGCTGGGCCACCTGGAAATGATCGGTGCCATCGTCCACCAGCTCACCCGCAGCCTCTCCGAGCAGGACATCAAAACCGCCGGCTTCGACGCCTACTTCGTGGACCACACCACCGGCGTCTACCCCACCGCGGCGTCCGGCTTCCCCTGGAACGCCGCCTCCATGGCCGTCAAGGGCGATGTCATCGCCGACCTTACCGAGGACCTGGCAGCAGAGCAAAAAGCCCGCGTCACATACGACAACATCCTGCGCCTGTCCGACGACCCGGATGTCAACGACGCCATCAAGTTCCTCCGCGCCCGCGAGATCGTCCACTTCCAGCGCTTCGGCGAGGGCCTGCGCCTGGCGAAAGAGAAAATGGACCAAAAGAATGTCTACTTCACCAACCCCGCCTTCGACAAGTAAAAAGCCCAGCCGCAGACCGGGAACCCCTCGGCCTGCGGCTGCTATTATAATATAGTGTATCTCACTCCTCCACCGGCAGCACCAGCCGCGAGCAGTAGCGGTTCGCGTCAATCTCCCGTCCCGTGTAGGGTGCCACGATGCCCAGCACCCGGGGCGGAGCCGCGGGCTTCAGCCCCCGTTCCCGCGCTTCCCTGCCCAGCGTCAGCCACACATCGCCGATGTTTTCGTAAGGCCCGCAGTAGAACACCGAGAGCACCCGGCACTCAGGCAGGGTCACCGCGTCTTTAGGAGCCCTGTCAGCCCGCACGGGCACGCACACGGCGTTGGGATAGGGCGTGGTGCCGATGTAGCCCTCCAGGTAGTCCTTGCGGTCCAGGATAGCGAACAGCGGCTCGTCCGAGAGCACGCAGCCCTGGCGGATGCACTCGCTGTAAAAGGCGTACATATCCGCGTAGCGGTCCGCCGTAGTAAGCCCAACGGACCAGCGTATGCGGCAAGTCACGGCGGGCAGGTCCATCATCTGCACGGACATGCTTGGCGGCTCCAAAGCCCGCAGCCGCAGCTCCTCCACGCTGCGCTGCAGGTCGTGCAGTCGCCCCTCCAGCACGCCCAGTATGTCGGCGGCCTCGCCGCCCCGCACGAAATAGTCGATAATGTCCTTGTTGTCCACGCCCATGGCCTTGAACTTCTCGATTTGCAGGACTCTGGCCACATTGTGGTTGTCGTAGTAGCGCCGTCCGCTGTCGGGCGCGGTGTAGGCGGGCGTCAGCAGGCCCTTTTCCTCCATGCGCAGCAGGGTGCTGCGTGAGAGCCCGCAGGCCCGGGCGGCTTCGGTGATTTGAAAGAGTCCTTTTTCCGTTCCCATAGTCAAAAACCTCCCAAAAAGTGCTTGCTTCGTTCATGGGTGAACGTGTTATAATGCCATTATAGGAAAGATTTTCCCGCTGTCAAGCCCCAATTTTTCTTGACCCGCGGCGAAAAATAACATACCGGGAGCCGCCGTTGGCTTTCAATGAAAAAGCTAACGGAGAATTGTACAAAGGAGCGTGGGATGGATGACTCTTGGAAAGCGGATTTTGAGTGCAGTGCTGTGCCTGTGCTTGGTGTATACGATGCTCCCGGTAACGCTGGAAACAGCGGAGGCGGCGGACACGGAAGTGAAGCCCCAGGTAGTCATTGACGAAAGCAAGGTACATAAAGAAACACTTTCTGGCAATGATATTGCCAGCTCCACCTATACGCCCGGCAAAGCAGACACGAATTCTACTGCCACTACGACGGTCCAAAATGAAACCAAAGGTCAGCTTCTCATGTTTCAGTCTCAATCGAATAAGCTGTCAGAGCTTTACTTCGTTCCTTTTACGACAAGTCTTGAGGTTCCTGCCAACACGACCTGTGCGGTGACGCAGACATTTAAGTTTGCCGGCGCAAAGCAATATGCCGACAGCAGCGCTACCGCCGCAGCCAGCTTCCAGCTTCTCTACTTTGAAGGAACGACTGCATCGGGAACGACCATTACGCCCAGGACAAAAAGTTCCTCGAGTTACGGAGCAAGCAAAGGCACCGTACTTTTCAGCGGATCACGGCAAGGAGTGTCCAACAAAAACAACGGCGATATTAACACCGAGCGTAATATCACTGTGGAGGATGGTACCGATAAAGTTCTGAAACTTGTTTACAAAAATGATACCAATACGAAAGAAACGGTTTCGTACAGCTTTGGCTTTTGGGCTTCTACACAGTATGCTTCCAAATACAACAACAGCTTCAATATTTGGGTTAGGGTGCAGTTTGACCAGGTGACTACCGAAAAAGTCACCCTTAACGCCAACGGCGGCTCAGCCACTACAACCTCCAAGACCGTGACTTTCGGCAAAACCTACGGAACGCTGCCCACGCCTACCCGTACAGGCTATAACTTTGACGGCTGGTACACAGCAAAAACCGAAGGCACAAAGGTGACCAGCTCGACCACGGTCGATACTTTTGGCGGCCATACGCTCTATGCCCGCTGGACTGGAAAGAAATCCACGGTAACTTTTAATGCCAATGGCGGTACGGTGTCGCCGACAAGCCAAACGGCGACCTACGGAGATGCCTACGGCACCCTCCCCACGCCTACCCGGACGGGATATGACTTCGCGGGCTGGTACACAGCGGGTTCCGGCGGCAATAAGGTGACAGAAACAACGACCGTCAACAAATCGGCAAACCACGCGCTCTATGCCCACTGGACCCCCTCGAAGTACACCGTGACATTTGTAGACGGTAGCTCAATTTCAAAAACACAAACCGTGACCTATGGCAGCCCCTATGGTGAACTGCCTACCGCCACAGCGAAATATCAAGATTTCTTAGGCTGGTATACGCAAGAAAATGGACAAGGTAGAAAAATCGAGGAAGATACCAAAGTCACGGCCACGGGAGACCATACCCTCTATGCTTTGTTCGTGCGTATACCGTCTATCAATTGGCCTTCTTCCACTCGAACAACATACTACGGACTTGGTCGCGAAGACCCCGCCCTCGGCAACCACTACCCCGATGATGGTTACACCTATGAATATGTGTATTATCAGTGTGATGATGTAAACGGAACTGATCCGAGAGAAGTTGCAAGAACAGACCATATAGGGGGCTATACCACCTCCGCCGACTTGCCTGTGGGCGATTATTACTTCTATGTGGTCGTCACCGGCACAGATTCTGTAAGCGGCGGAAGCACTTCGGTAACAAGCCCTGTGATCACATTGACCGTACAGCCTACCAAGCCAACGCCCAATCAGGCAGATTACCCAACCTCGGAAACCATCGACATGAAAAAGAGTGCCCGCGTAGGTGACTACAAGTTTGTCAGCGGCACTATGCTGAATCCATACACAAATGAGATAGTCCCCGGCACATACACGTGGAAGAATGTCGACGAGAAAGTTACAGAAACTGGTTCAGACTCACGAGTAAAGGTTATTTTTACGCCCTATGACCTGAAAAACTATACAACAGAGGAAATTAGTGTAACGCCATATGTAACTTGCTCCCACGAGGACAGCGATTTTGTCGACACCGGCAAGGTATACAAGGAGGCCACCTGTACAGAGGGCGGCAGAAAACAGCAGAAATGTCAAATTTGCGGGGGAATAACAATAACCGACACCCCCGCCCTGGGGCATGACTATACCTGGGAGCATGACAACACCCGGCACTGGCAGAAGTGCTCCCGCTGTGACAGCACCGACACCCCGGCAAACCATGTGTTCACTGGCCTGCTCTGCGAAACCTGCGGCTATGCAAAGCCCCAGGTCATAACCGTCACCATCACCTGGAACAGCATGTCCTTCACCTACACCGACGGCCCCTGGGACCCCGAGAAGCACGAGTATACACCGGGCCGGTGGTCGGAGGACGCCCAGGATAGCGGCATGATCACCGTAGAAAACCAGGGCAATACCGACATCAATGTGATTTTCACCTATGCAAAGGCCGAAAATTCCCCCGTGGAGGGCAGCTTTGTGGATAGCAACAAAACCGCCGCCATGGAAACCATGGCCCTGCCCGTCGGAGAGAAAAAATTCGCCTGGCTCATCCTCTCCGGCAAGCCGGACCGTGATATGCAGGGCGAGACCGTCGGCACCGTGACCGTTCGCCTGGGAGGTGACGCATAATGGATGTGAAAAACAAGAAAACCGCCCCTCAGCAGGAAGAGGAAAAGAAAGGAAAAAAGAAGTGGCTGCTTCTGCTGCTCCTGCTTTTGCTGCTCCTACTCTTCGTGGTGGTAGGCGCCACCACCGGGTGGAAGTTCTTCTTCGGCGGCGGCAATAACACCTCAGACCCGACCCCCACCCCCCTGCCCCCGAATACCGAGGTCAACGCCCAGCCCATCGAGGATGACAACAACGACACCAAGCTGGAGGCCCCCGAGGGCGGCGGCGCGGTGTCCCTCACCTACGCCAAGGAAGTGACCATTGACCTGTCCGCCCAAAAGGCTTCCCTGGTCTTTGGCAACCCCTCCCAGTCCAACCAGGACGCCATCGTCCGCCTGGTCATTCAGGACACCGTGATTTTGCAGTCCGGCAGCCTGGCCCCCGGCACCCAGCTCACCACCTTGGACCTGGTAGACGGCACAGCCGACCGCCTCAGCGCCGGTGTCTACGACGGGAAATTCGTGGTCTCCTTCTATGACCAACTCACAGGCCGCTGGGCCACCCTCAACGCCGAGATCCCCGTCACCGTCACCGTAATAAAATAAAAATTGCAAACCGACAATTTGCGTCAAAAAGCCTCGCAGAGTTTGCCGCCCGCAGGCGGCAAAGAATTAAAATCATTTTCTCTCGCAACATGTGCGTGAGAGAAAATACCTCTCAGGCTGCAAGTGTGGAATTTTGAGTCACCGGCTCAAAATTATGCACGCAGCAGACTGCAAGCCTTTTGGCAGAAAAATCGAAGATTTTTCGCCAGGTTTTTTTGGTATTGACCCCCAAGCCGCGCTCCGGCAAAGGCGGAGCCGCCGGGCCACAGGGTTGATATAGATAACAATTACGCAGAAAGGATGAAAAATCATGAAAAAAATCTTTGCGCTTATTCTTACGCTGGCCCTGGTTTTCTCCCTCGCCGCCGTCCCCGCCTACGCCGCCGACCCCTCCTCCATCACCGCCGCTGATGGCAGCGCTACCAAGGACGTTACAGCTACTTATAACGCTGGTAGCAGTAGCCAAACCGTTTACAGCGTGACCATCACCTGGGGCGATATGGACTTCGAATACAATGACGGCACTTGGGACCCCAACACTCATACGTATAAAGCAAACTGGACCCAGAACGGCAACACCGTGACCGTTACCAACCACTCCAATGCTGCAATCACCGCGAAGCTCAGCTACACTCACAAAACAGGCTTTGACGGCATCACTGGCACTTTCGATAACCAAACTCTAAGTCTTGCTACCGCCGTTGGCACCGATGTGAGTGCCGCTCCCACGGCCACGGCCACTCTGACCCTCTCCGGCGCTCTGACCAAGACCGACACCGTCGGCACCATCACCGTGACCCTCCAGTAAGTGCGGCTCCATCAGGTAATGATGCGTTCTTTAATGGCTCGTGTCTGTGGATGAGAGGTCATCCTGCCTTTGACGGACGCAGCCGCATCACCCCCCTTTAGCGATTCGGCCCTTCGCCGGTCGCCTGCAACATACTCCCCCCTTCCTTTCATTCTCCAAACATGGGGAAAAGAAGCAGCGCACCCCCGCTGCTTCTTTTCATTTCCCCAAAACTTCCCCAAACTTCACCAAACCACTTCCCCAAAACTGCACCATTACTTCCCCGAAATTGCACCGAATTTCCCCGAAATTTCACCGAAAAAAAGCACCCGCCAATTTTGGCGGGTGCTTAAAATTACCGATTATTCGTCAATCGGCCTGTTAGGGAAAACCAACGCGCAGATAATATAAGCCAAGATTCCGCTTCCCCCCAGCGCACAAAACACCACCCAAGCCAGCCGGATCAGCGTAGGATCAACCGAAAAATACTCCGCGATTCCCCCGCAAACCCCCGCCAACATCTTGTTTTCTGTGGATTTATATAACTTCTTCATGGGTATTTCCTCCTTATTTCTGTTTGATCTGCACAAATTTTAACTAAGGAGCCCCCGCCGCAAAGACAGGGGCTCCCACGAATCCGTTTACTTTCTATCCAGCCATGTGGGCCGCATATAGAGCTTGATGGGGTATATCGACATATCGTCCAAACCCTGCTCAGCCTTGACTTTTTCCAGCTCCGGCACCAGCTTTTCAACGCAGGTAGTGTAGGTGATGGGGATCCCCGTCTCCCGGGAGATGTCCTGGCAGAGGCGATAGCCCTCCAGAATATCCTCCACCTTGGTCTCGCGCAGCAGGTGCGTGTTGTTGATAAGGCCCTTGACCTTGAGCCCGGTCTCCGCCTGGATGGTCTCAATGTGGTACAGCGCACCCTCCAAAGTGGCCGTTTCCGGCCGGTTGGCGTTCACCACAATGAGCATTTCACAGTCGGACTCGTCCACAAAGTACTTTCTGAACTGGTTCAGCACCCGTGCGCCGGCGTTGTCGCCACCCACATCGGCCACCACTACATAGTCTTTGTTTTCCAGCGGTGCCCGCATGCAGGCGGAAATGGCCGGAAGGTCCTCGGTGATGTCGTAGCCAAAGGAGTTGAAGTGGATGGCAATGCCCATATCCTCCAGGAACTCCTGCCGCTCCCTGCTGCGGAAGTAGGGGTTGGCAATGTCCATATCCAGGATGGCTACCTTATCATACTGCTTTTTCAGGTTGATGACATGGTTTACGGAAAACTCGGTCTTGCCACTTCCGTAATGACCCACAATAAGCGTAATTCGTTTCAAAATCGATCTTCCTTTTTACTCTTTCCAGGCAGACAGAGCCGTCTTGTTGGCGGGGATCAGGGCGGCCTTCTTGCCGGTCATGGTCTTGGCCAGGACCTTATCCATGATGTCCAGGCTCACCACGCCGGAAGCGCGGATGATGGCGCCCAGCATGACCATGTTGGCGGTCTTGCCGTTGCCGACCTCGTGCTCGGCGATGTGGGTGCAGTCCACATAGTGGACATTCACATCGGTGCGGCGGGCCTTATAGTTGATAACGGAAGCGTTCACGAACAGGTGACCGCCGGGAACCAGCATGTCCTCGAACTTGTCCAGGGAAGGACCGTTCATAGCCACCAGCACATCGCAGGTGGTGACCAGGGGGGACGCGATGGGCTTATCGGAAATGCAGACGGTGCAGTTGGCCGTACCGCCACGCATCTCGGGACCGTAGGAGGGCATCCAAGTGGCCTCTTTGCCTTCGTACATTGCGGCGTAGGCCAGCATCTGGCCGATCAAAAGCACGCCCTGGCCGCCGAAGCCGGCCACAAAAACCTTTTTAGTAGCCATTTACTTTACCTCCTTGACTTCCTCGGGGCACTTGAACTGCTTCACAGGATAGTAAGGCATCATGTTCTCCCGCAGCCACTCCATGGACTTAGGAGCGGACAGGCCCCAGTTGGTGGGGCAGATGGACAGGAACTCAACAAACGCGAAGCCCAGCTTCAGATCCTGCACCTTGAAGGCGCGGCGGATGGCGGACTTAGCCTTGCGCACATTGGCGGGGGAATCCAGAGAAACGCGCTCCACATACACGGCGCGGTCCTGGCAGGAGATCAGCTCGCACATGCGCATGGGCATACCGGCCTGCTCCACGGTACGGCCCTCCACGCAGGTGGTGGCCTTTTGGCCGATCAGCGTGGTGGGGGCCATCTGGCCGCCGGTCATGCCGTAAATGGCATTGTTGATGAAGAAGGTACAGAACTTCTCGCCGCGCTCGGCAGCGTGAATGATCTCGTTGGTACCGATGGAGGCCAGGTCGCCGTCGCCCTGATAGGTAAACACCGGGGAGTTGGGATGCACGCGCTTGATGCCGGAGGCAACAGCGGGGGCACGACCGTGGGGGGACTCGATCATATCAACATTCATGTACTGGTGGGCAACGATGGAGCAGCCCACGGGGGAAACGGCGATACAGTTGCCCAGGTCGCCGCGCTCCTCCAGCACTTCCATAATCAGACGATGAGCAATACCGTGAGTGCAGCCCGGGCAGTAGTGCAGCTCGGTCTCACGCATACCTTTGGTGTATTCAAATACGGGCTTCAACTTACTTCACCTCCATAATCTTCTTGGTCCGATCAACGATCTCCTGGGGATCCAGCAGCATACCACCGACGCGGTTGATGAGGCTGACGGGCAGCTTGCACTCCACGGCCAGCTTCACATCGTAGATCATCTGGCCCTGGGACAGCTCCACAGAGATGATGCGCTTGGTGGTGTTGAAGTCGATCTCCTTAAAGGCATTCACGGGGAAGGGCCACAGGGTCTTGGGACGGATCAGGCCGACCTTGATACCCTCGCTTGCCAGCATCTCCATGGCCTCCATGGCGATACGAGAGGTGGAACCATAGGCCACAAACACGACCTCGGCGCCGGCAAGATCACGGGACTCCCAATCCTGCAGCTCACGCTCGGCCTTTTCGTACTTGGGCCAATATTCATTGATGTAGTTCTCCAGCAGCTCCTGCTTGAGCCACACGGAGTTGATGGCGTGACGGTCACGCTTATTCTTGTGGCCGGTCAGGGCATAGGGCTTGGCCTCGGGGATCTCGTCCTCGGTGAGGGCGGGCTTGGCCTCGGGCATGACCACGGGCTCCATCATCTGGCCCAGCATACCGTCGGCCGCGATGATGACGGGGTTTCTGTATTCATCGGCCAGGTCGAAAGCCTTGCCGATCATGTCGATGGCTTCCTGGATGGAGTTGGGAGCCAGGACGATGGTGTGATAGTCGCCGTTGGAGCCACCGCGGGTGACCTGGTTGTAGTCCGCCTGGCCGGGCTGGATGGAGCCGATGCCGGGGCCGCCGCGCATGACATTGATGATGACCACGGGCAGCTCGACGGAGCACAGCAGGCCGATGGACTCCTGCATCAGAGCGATACCGGGAGAGGAAGAGGTGATGAGCACGCGGCCACCGGCGGCGGATGCGCCGTAAGCCATATTGATCGCGCCCAGCTCAGACTCGGCCTGGATGAATGCACCGCCGGCCTTCTTCAGCTCTCTGGACATATACTCGGGGACCTCGCTCTGCGGGGTGATGGGGTAACCGAAATAGTATCTGCAGCCGGCGTTGATAGCGGCGGCAGCGAAGGCTTCGTTACCCTTCATTAATTTCTTTTCTGCCATTTCTTTGTTACCCTCCTACTTATTCCTCAACATAGACATTGATGATGCCGTCCGGGCACATCAACGCGCAGCTGGCACAAGCAATACACTTGTCGGGATCCGTTATACTGATGGGATGATAGCCCTTTCTGTTCACGGCCTCATCATCAAGTTTCAGGATCTTCATAGGACATGCGCTTACACACAGTTCGCAGCCCTTGCAGCGGTCTGCTCTGAAAACCAGTTTTCCTTTCTTTGCCACTTGACTCACTTCCTTTACTGTTTTCCGGTGGAAAAACCACTTCCACCCGATAAGTGCATTATAACGAAAAATGTCCCGTCAGTCAACGGATTATGACCGTATATGGGGGTCAAATCTGCGATTTCATCTATTTTATTAAAATCGGGAAAAATTTTTGTGCAAAATTTTTTTGCGTTTATTTTGCTGAAAGTATAGAAATATTCAGTTTCATTATGTGAAACAAATTGTTGACTTTTGGGGGAAGGATTGCTATAATAGGGCTGTATAGGAGGTGCATCGAATGAGTTCATTTGGCTACCATGTGGGGCAGCGCATAAAAAAATACAGAAAAAGCCGCGGCTACACCATCGAACAGTTCTCTGCCATGATCAATAAGAGCAAGGCCACCGTGTCGAAATATGAAAACGGGACCATCACCATAGACATTGAGACCCTGTATGACATCGCCCAAAAGCTGGACATCGACCTCAAGTGCTTCATCGACTATCACCCGCCGGTGGTCCATTCGGAGCCCGTTCTGCCGAAGAATTTTTACTTCAATCAGCCCCGAGCCTATATGTACTACTACGACGGGCGGATTCGCCAGATCGTGCGGTCGCTGCTGTGCTTCTCCCCTTCTACCGCAGGCGAGGCGGTGGATGTGATGCTCTATGTGGGCGTGGAGGATTTTTCCAATCCCGACCGCTGCCAGCACCTCTTTACCGGCGAAATGAAAGCCTACGACACCATCACCCACATGGTGCTCAACAACCAGATCAACGAGGCGGAGAAAATGTACATCTGCATGCTCAACCCTATGCAGACGCGCACCCCGGCCATCGGCCTGCTCTCCGGCATCGGCAGCAGTCCCTTCTTTGCGCCCATTGCGGTAAAGACACTCATTTCCAAGGAGCCTTTGGAGGAGAGCGAGCGGCTGCTCAACACCATTAAGCTGGATAAGGACGACTATCACCTGCTGAAATACTACAATATGATGGTGGTCAACCGCCCCGCCGCCCTGTTTTTGGAGTGAGGCGCGGATACATATTTAATTATTAAGGTGCCGGATCATGTGACCCGGCACTTTTTCAGCTCATTTTGAGAATTTCCCGCTTCAGGCGCAGGATGATGCGCTTTTCCAGGCGGGAAATGTAGGACTGGGAGATGCCCATGCGGTCGGCTACCTCCTTTTGGGTCATTTCCTTCTTCCCACCCAGGCCGAAGCGCAGGGTGATGATGTCACGCTCCCGGGAGGAGAGCTTGCCCACCGCGTCCCGGAGCAGCTTGCGGTCTACATCCGCCTCGATGGGGCGCATGACCGTGTCGCTGTCGGTGCCCAGGACATCGCTGAGCAGCAGCTCCTTGCCGTCCCAGTCGGTGCTCAACGGTTCGTCGAAGCTCACCTCCGTCCGCTGGGCGGAGTTTTTGCGCAGGTACATGAGAATTTCATTTTCAATGCACCGGGAGGCGTAGGTGGCCAGCTTGATGTTTTTATCCGCCCGGAAGGTGTTGATGGCCTTGATGAGGCCGATGGCGCCGATGGAGATGAGGTCCTCCATGTTGATGCCCGTGTTTTCAAACCGCCGGGCCAGGTAGACCACCAGGCGCAGATTGTGTTCAATGAGGGTCTGGCGCACGGCGAAGTCACCCTCCCCCATCCGGGCGATGAGCTCCGCCTCCCTCTCGCGGGTCAGCGGCTGCGGCAATGTATCGCTGCCGCCTATGTACATGACCTTATCCGGCCTGACCAGGCGCAGAAGCCTGCACCAGATCCGCAGAATCCACTTCTTCAGCGTGCTCCCCCCTTTCCATAGTGCCGCCCCACAGGGCGCAGTAGGCTCCGCCGTCGCTGACGGGCCCCGGCGAAATGGCAATGAGCGTCCGGGGCATCCGCCTGCGGTGCAGGGCTATGTAGTCGCTGCGCACGGCCAGCAGCAGCCCCGACTCCGTGCCCACGCTGCGAAAGGGCAGCAGGGTGAAGCGGAGCCCGCTCCCGCCGTCGTAGAGCCGGGCCATGGCCGTCTCCGGCGCGGAGCTCTCCCGCAGGATGGCGGCGTCACACTCCGGCAATAGCTCCAACATCGCCGACTGCTCTACCACCAGCACGGGGCGCCCATTCACCGGGTCGCGCAGAGTGTTGCCCGTGTCGTGCAGGGCGGTGAGCCTGCGCACATGGCCGCCTATGGCTACCTGAACTGTCATCAATTCCCCTCCTCCGTGTCTCGCTCCCTGCTGAAACAGCAGGTGCAGCGCCAAGCTCAGTGCCGCTGTGCCGCCCAGCAGCAGTTTCCAGTCGATCTCGGCCCGGTAGATCTTCCCTACCAGCAGACCCGGCGCGCCTATGCAGAAGCCAACGGCCAGTATCACCCCCGCCAGGGCACCGGAGAGAAGGAAAAACAGGCCCGTCAGCTTCCAGCGCCCCCGCTCCCGGCCATAGGCCGCCAGGGCCATAGCCAGACCTGAGACCGCCTTGCAAATTGAGTGCGAGAGCCAGGCCAGACCCGGTAGGAACACCGCCGCCGCGTACAGCCCGCCCCCGGCGGCGCACAGCAGCAACCGCACACGCCGCAGCGGTATGCCCGCCAGCCGGGCCGCTGCCAGCAACAGAAGATAGTCTACCGCGAGATTCAGCAGGAATACCCGGTCGATATAAATACTCAACGGCCTCCCCCCTCTCCGCTTCGATTATAGCCCCGTCCCGGTGAGAATCCCGTCATATCCGGGCGCACATACCTGTCGAAAATTCCTTCGGAATTTTCCGACAAAAGGTTCGCAGCCTGCTGCGCGCATAATTTTTGCGCAGAACGCAAAAATTCCACACTTGCAGGCTGAGAGGTATTTTTCCCCACGCGCATGTCGCGGTGAAAAATGATTTAATTTTTTTGCCGCCTGCGGGCGGCAAACTCTGCGAGGCTTTTATAATAAAAAATGTACCCCGCCAAAAAGACAGGGTGCATTTTTCGATGAATTCTTAAGTTAAAGCTTAGAACGCCTTGCCGTCGCAGCCCAGTACATCCACGATCTTGTGGGCCACCATGTCATGAATGGCCTGGCGGGCGGGCTTTAGGTACTGGCGGGGATCGAAGTGATCCGGGTGCAGGGCCAGGTACTCGCGGATGGAGGCGGTCATGGCCAGGCGCAGGTCGGAGTCGATGTTGATCTTGCACACGGCCATGGAAGCGGCCTTGCGCAGCTGGTCCTCGGGCACGCCGATGGCGCCGGGCATATTGCCGCCGAACTTATTGATCTTCTCCACGAACTCCTGGGGCACGGAGGAGGAGCCGTGCAGCACAATGGGGAAGCCGGGCAACTTCTTCTCTACCTCCTCCAGCACATCGAAGCGCAGCTGGGGCTTGGTGCCGGGCTTGAACTTATAAGCGCCGTGGCTGGTGCCGATGGCGATAGCCAGGGAGTCACAGCCGGTCTTCTCCACGAACTCCTGCACCTCCTCGGGGCGGGTGTAGGAGGAGTCCTCGGCGGAGACATTCACCTCGTCCTCGATGCCGGCCAGGGTGCCCAGCTCCGCCTCCACCACCACGCCGTGGTCGTGGGCATACTCCACCACCTGGCGGGTCAGGGCGATGTTCTCGGCGAAGGGCTTGGAGGAGGCGTCGATCATCACGGAGGTGAAGCCGTCGTCGATGCAGCTCTTGCACAGCTCAAAGCCGTCGCCGTGGTCCAGGTGCAGGCAAATGGGCAGGCTCGTGTCGATGACGGCGGCCTCCACCAGCTTCATGAGGTAGGTGCGGTTGGCGTAGGTCCGGGCGCCCTTGGATACCTGCAAAATAACCGGCGCCTTCAGGTCGGCGGCGGCGCCGGTGATGCCCTGAATGATCTCCATGTTGTTGACATTGAATGCGCCGATGGCGTAGCCGCCCTTATAGGCTTTTTCAAACATTTCCTTCGATGTTACCAGAGGCATAGTCGTGATCTCCTTTACATTATAAATTCCAAATTTGTATTGGTTTGTACTCTTGCCTTAGATTTTACCACAGAAATTTGATTTTGCAAGGGTTGGCCGTTTACTTTATGCAAATCTCATGGTAGAATAGGATAGCTGATTCCGAAAAATTATTCCACATACATCATCGCAGGAGGTATTGAATCCATGAATGTACTGAAAGGCGCCTGTATCATCGGCCAGTCCGGCGGGCCTACATCCGTTATCAACGCCAGCGCCTACGGCGTGATCGACACGGCCCTGAAAAGCGGCGCTATCACCCGGGTGCTGGGCGCGGAGCACGGCATCAAGGGCGTGCTGAACGATCGGCTGTTCGACATGGGCCAGGAGGACCCCGAGGAGCTGCGTCTGCTGAAATACACCCCCTCCTCTGCCCTGGGTTCCTGCCGCTACAAGCTGGCCGACCCCGCCGTGGACGACACGGATTTCAAGCGCATCCTGGAAATTTTCAAGAAATACGATGTGCGCTACTTCTTCTATAACGGCGGCAACGACTCCATGGACACCTGCAATAAAATTAACCAGTACATGCAGTCCGTGGGCTACGAGTGCCGGGTCATGGGTGTGCCCAAGACCATTGACAACGACCTCTTCGGCACCGACCACTGCCCCGGCTACGCCTCCGCCGCCAAGTACATCGCCACCTCTTTTATGGAGGTGTATCTGGACTCCCATGTGTATGACACGGGCATGGTGGTCATTATGGAGATCATGGGCCGCCATGCGGGCTGGCTGGCCGCCGCCTCCGCTTTGGCCTGCGAATACGGCGCGGGCCCGGACCTCATCTATCTGCCGGAGACCGACTTTGACATGCCCAAGTTTATAGACGATGTGAAGCGGGTCTACGCCGAAAAGGGCAACTGCCTGGTGGCAGTGTCCGAGGGTATCCACTATGCCGACGGTGGCTTTGTCTCCGAGGCCAAGGTGGAAAAGACCGACGGCTTCGGCCACGCGCAGATGGGCGGCCTGGCCTCCATCCTGGCGGAGGTCATCAAGGAGGAGCTGGATGTGAAAGTCCGGGGCATCGAGCTGAACCTCTTGCAGCGCTGCAGCGCGCACCTGGCCTCTGAGACGGACATTGAGGAGTCCTTCATGGCCGGTAAGGCTGCCGTGGAGAACGCCATTGCGGGCATCAACGGGCGCATGATCGCCTTTGAGCGGGGCATTCGGAACGGGCGCTACGCCTGCAAGACCAAGCTGGTGCCGCTGATGGAGGTGGCCAATGTGGAAAAGAAAATTCCCCGGGAGTGGATCAACGAGGACGGCACGGGAGTGAACCACCAGTTCATTGAGTACGCTCTGCCCTTGATCCAGGGCGAGCCGGACCTGCCCAAGCAGGACTCCCTGCCCCGCTTTGCCAAGCTGAAAAAGGTTTTGGCGAAGTAAAATGTGACATATACAAATGCAAAAGGATTGGCAGCCACCGGGGCCGCCAATCCTTTTTCGTTATTTCTCTCTGTTCTTTAGATAAATGAGCTGCAAGCCCTCCATCAGCAGATACTTGTCGTAAATGACCCGGTTGCGGCAATAGCGCACGATGACAGGTGCGTTGCTGCCGGTAGCTATGATGGCGGGAGTTTCATCGGGAATGGTCTCCTTGATGCGGTCGATGATGCCGTCCAGCATGCCCGCCGTGCCGTAGACGATGCCGTTGCGCATGCAGTCCTCGGTATTCTTGCCAATGAGGTGCTTGGTGGGGTGCTGGAGGGCCACATTTTGCAGCAGGGCCGAGTGCTCAGACAGGGCGTCCAGAGACAGGCGCACGCCGGGGAACATCATGCCGCCCTCGTAGGTGCGCTGGCGGGAGATGTAGGAGATGGTGGTGGCGGTGCCCATTTCGATCATGATGATGGGTGCGGGGTATTTTTCCACCGCCGCTACGGCGTTGGCCACCAGGTCGGTGCCCAGCTGGTTGTGGACCTCCATGCGGATGTTCAGACCCGTCTTAATGCCGGGGCCCACCACCATGGGCTCCTTGCCTAGAAGGCGTGTCAGGGCCTTGTGCATCATGAAGTTGATGCCCGGCACCACGCTGGAGAAAATGGCCCCGGTGACCCGGCGGATGTCGTAGTCGTAGAGGGCGAAAAGGTTCATCAGGTCAATGCTGATCTGGTCAGCGGTCTTGCGGCTGTCGGTGTCGATGGAGGCCAAAAATTTCAGATCCCGTTCCTCTCCGAACAGGCCAACACTGATGTTGGAATTTCCTATGTCAATAGCAAGCAGCATACGGCTCTCCCTTCCGTTTTTTCTTTATCATACCACGGTTTTGGCAAAAAAACAAGACGGATGCACACTGCACCCGCCTTATTTTCTATAATGGTATTCGCCTTTACAGGATTATGCAAATAAGCCCTCCACCGCCTTCGTTGATGATACGCTCCAGGGCCTCCCGCATTTTTTTCTGCGCAGGCTCCGGCATGCGCTTGAGCTTGGCTTGCAGGTCGTCGCCCACGATCTCGTTGAAGCTGCGGCCAAAAATATTGGACTGCCACAGCTTTTGGGTGTCACCCTCGTACTGCTGGAGCAGATAATTCACCATGTCCTCGGACTGCTTTTCGTCGCCGACGATGGGCGAAACGGTGGCCTCGATATCTGCCCGGATCATGTGGAGGGACGGGGCACTGGCCTTCATTCTCAGGCTGTACCGTCCCCCCTGACGCACGATCTCCGGGTCCTCCAGCTCCAGTTCCGACAACTCCGGCGTCACGATGCCGTAGCCCGTGCGGTAGGCCGCCTGGAGGGCCGGGGCCACCTTGTCATACTCCCGGCGCACCTTGGAGAGGTCCGTGAGGAGGGTCATTAAGTCGCCGTCGTCCTGCACTGTAAAGCCCGTTTCCTTGCCAACGGTTTCGTAAAACAATGCCCGGGGCGGGTCCATTTGCAGCGTGGCGCAGCCCAGGCCCAGGTCCATTTGCAGGAACTTCGCACACTGGATCATGTCGTTTTGCTCCAGCTCCCGGGCTACGGCGTCCATCTGGCGCACATGGGTCAGCTTGCCGCCCTCCTGGGCCACCAGCTCTACCATATTTTTTTTGATGGGATGCTCCTCCGGCAGGGCCTCCACCCAGGACGGGAAAAACACATCCAGCTCTTGAAGCGGGAACTCATAGAGTAGGCTCTGTATGATCTCCTGCATCTCCTCCTCGCCCAGGCGCAGGCAATTCACCGGCAGGCACTTGGCGTCGTATTTTTTGCCGAGCTGGTCGGCGATGGCTACCGCTTCCGGCCCCTCGGGCTGGGCGCTGTTCACCAGGACCACAAAGGGCTTACCGATGGCTTGCAGCTCCCGGATGGCGCGCTCCTCCGCCTCCAGATAGTCCTCCCGGGGTATCTCCGTCACCGTGCCGTCGGTGGTGATGACGATGCCCACGGTGGCGTGCTCGGAGATGACCTTGCGGGTGCCGATCTCCGCCGCCTCGGCCAGGGGAATTTCATGGTCCAGCCACGGGGTCATGACCATCCGGGGGGCCAGGTCCTCAAACTGCCCCATGGCCCCGGGCACCAGGTAGCCCACGCAGTCCACCAATCTTACGCCAAATTCTGCACCGTTGGGCAGGCGAAGCTGCACCGCTTTCTCCGGGATGAACTTGGGCTCGGCGGTCATGATGGTGCGCCCGGAGCCGCTTTGGGGCAGCTCGTCAATGGCCCGGTCGCGGCTGAAGTCGTCGTCCATCCGGGGCAGCACCTGGGTCTGCATGAAGCGCTTGATAAAGGTGGATTTACCCGTGCGCACAGGGCCCACCACGCCGATATAAATATTGCCGTCCGTTCGCTGGGCCATGCTCTCATAAATATCTGTGACCTGACTCGTCATTTTCAACCATTCCTTTCTCCTGCAAACGGCAAGGCCGTCATAGTCGTTTGCTCTACTGTATGAGGAAACGGTTTGGTTTAGACGAAAAAAACGCACCCCGTAGGGTGCGTTTTCGAGACTGTCGAAAAACCCTCCGGGTTTTTCCGACAAAAGGATTGCAGTCTGCTGCGCGCATAATTTTGAGCCCTTGGCTCAAAATTCCACACTTGCAGCCTGAGAAGTATTTTCTCTCACGCACATGTCGCGAGA
>CAVJNL010000031.1:0-18545 GCA_963650985.1 Clostridium sp. CAG:413 | reverse complement strand
TTGGTGGAGCAACTGTCAGTACAGGATTGGTTGCTTCTATTGTACCAAGAGACTGCGTATTTGTCATTCGGAATCCTCCATCTTTTCTGTGAACTTTTTGCTGGTGATACGCTCCAACTTGCGGACAAAGCTCTCTGTTCCTTCGTAGCTGCCCGTGACGGTGTAAACCGTTCCGTGAATGACTTCTGTGACGGTCAGTTCGGGAACCCAGAAAGCGGACAGGTTTTTCACGCAGAGATGTCCGTCCTCGTTAAAGCAGCAGTTGTGCCGGGGATGGTCGGGCGGCAAGGGCTGCGGTTTCAGATACGGGTCTGGATTGGAGAAGTAATATTCCGCTGGCTCGTCATGGTCAGCCTTTTCCCATTCCTCAATTTCTGTCAACAGATCAGGGTCGATTTCGTGTTCAAATTGCTTATCAGTGTTCATAAGTACCTCCTGATTTTTCTGTTCAAATTAGTGTTCAATTTTCTGCCTTTTCTGCCGCGTTTCGGCGTTCTGGCGCTCCTGCTCGTGCTGCACCTCGTAGATGTTGTAATGGATCGCCCAGAGCTTTTTCACATCGGCATGGAGCGGCGAAAGCTCCACTTGAATGTCCCTGTATTCCTGCTCCAACTGCTCCCGTTCTCTGAGCCATGCGCTGATGGGCGGCTTGCCGTCCTTGAAATACGGCTTCAGCTTGCGCTCTGCCATATAGAACGTCCGCAGTTCATCGTCGTGTGCAGCCTTGTACTTCTGCCGGGATTTCTCAAAGCGGATAGATTTCAGCTTATCCACAGTAGGCTTGCCAGACTTGTAATAGTCCACCATGCGCAGCAGCTCGTCCAACGCTTTGATGCGGGCTTGCTTTGTTGATGCCGACTTTTTCAGCGTGTCGATCTTGTCCTGCATGGCGTGAAGCGTACTTTCCAGATCGTCCACGGTGTAAAGATTTTTGGATTGTAAAAAGCTGAACGCCTCTGCGTATCGCTGCAAATTGGCGTTCTTCGCCTTATTGCTGTAGTACAAGTATTTTACCATACTTGTCTAACTAATGGGGTGCAGTTCATTTGGACAGTAAATTACTATCTTCGTTCAATGAAAAAAGCCCCTCATGGAGGCGTTGTAACTGTAAGCTATCCAAATATTTTTCTTAAATACTATCCCTTTCAGCCTTGGACATTCGTTTGCGATGCACCAGAAGAAATTCCTGCCTTTATGCAAAAAATTGTAGAATATGCACTCGCGGTATTCAACGAGTGCGATAGCGTTGATTATGAGGAACTTTTACAATATTGCTTTGCAGGGGATAATTGGTATCTAGGCTTTAGACTGCTACATGTAAAACCAGAGTACGAG
This sequence comes from Clostridium sp. CAG:413, assembly GCA_963650985.1. Classification (GTDB taxonomy): domain Bacteria; phylum Bacillota; class Clostridia; order Oscillospirales; family Oscillospiraceae; genus Vescimonas. Next base: position 17,210 of record CAVJNL010000031.1, on the reverse strand, counting down.
GAAACCAACGCGCAGCAACATGGGTTACTGCTATGGGGTATTTTAGATAGTCACAAGAGAATTACAGATTATTTTGATATTGAACCGAAATATGCGCTCTATGCTTTAATTTTAGTACTCGTTGCAGAAAAAGCTGTGCATATATGTAACGCTGAAGAAATTGAACGTCATGAGAAACTCAGAGACCCACATAACAAATATGGGTTAAGCGCACTTCCTGATTCTGACGTAAAGTTTTTGAGACAAGGATTTCAAATTGGTGACACCTACTATTTGTACAATATTTTTCTTGACCCTACAATCGCATCACCATCCGACGTTATGCCGTATACCTTTCGCATTATCTCTGATGAAATAACTGAGAAAGCCCTATTTATGCGATGCGATGAAAATCTGGCGGTTCCTGCTGAAAAGATGCTTTCAACTGCAACCGTCGATTTCCAAAAATTCCATGGGATAACTATTAGCTTTGCCAATATTGAGTCTATTTTAAGCAAAGAAATAGTTGTTCATATCCATCCTGCATTGGCGCACAAATTAGTTATGGTGATAAAACCAGATAAGGAATTTGGAAACACTTTTTATCATATTGAGATTGAGCAACTTTGGGCACCAGACACAATTAGCGATGAATTTGTGATGGCTACATTCATGCATGCAAAATACTTTCCTAATAAGCGAGCTTTCACACACATGGATTTTTCGATAAATCAGTATGAAAAAGACATGTATATTGCTAAATATACAGAAGCAGTCAACAATACCGGTGTTCCGGTAGACAAATATGGCGATATTCACTATAAAATATGGTGCGTTGAAGCGGACACTATCAAAGTTGAGACGTGGAGTAAACTTGTTTCTGTGACTTTGGATGCCCCGTTCAGGGAAATCTTTACCGAAATGTTTACGGCGTAGTTTCTGGCGTTTCCATCCACACAAGATAATTATAGATCATAATAAACAACACAAGATTGAAGGTGATTTATTCAACCACCTTCAATCTTGTGTTTGCTTTCCAACCCTGCCTGACAGATGCTCATTTTGCAATTTCGGTCTAAACCTGTTTTACGAACACCCGTCTAAGGAACGGGGGTTTATTTTATGGGAACGGGGACATGGATCACCATCCATAAAGACTCCCCTGCGTAAGGGGAAATCGCCGAAGCGCCGCCGGTGGCGGAAGAAGCGAGGCGATTTCGAGGAAGTGCCCCGATTGGCGGGCACGATGGTGGGCAAACGCCGCCCCCTACGAAACTCTATCGGCAAACGCCGCGCAGGGGCCGATGCCTACATCGGCCCGCCTCACCGCACAAAATGCGTCGCTACCCGCGCCTCCTTCTCCGGAAGCCCATACTTCTCCTTCCCCAGCGCGATGCTGCGCATGAGGAAGGTCATGTTCCGGGCCAGGACGCGCATGGTCTGGCGGCCCTCCTCGTCCGCCGCCGCTTCGCCGGGGGCGCGGCCATGGATGCTGTTCCAATACTGGCTGGCGGCGATGGGCATATTGCTGATGGTGAAATACTTGTTCAGCTCGTCAAAGGTGGCCGAGCAGCCGCCCCGGCGGGCGCAGACCACGCCGGCCCCCACCTTCATGGTCTTGTCAAAGGGGGTGCTGTAAAACAGCCGGTCCAGCACGGCAATGAGGGTGGCGTTGGCAGAGGCGTAATACACGGGGCTGGCCACCACCAGGCCGTCCGCCGCCTGAAACTTCGGAGCCAGCTGGTTGACCACATCGTCAAAAACGCAGCGCCCCAGCTCCCCGCAGCGGCCGCAGGCGATGCACCCGCGCACAACCTCGCTGCCCACCCGGACGGTCTCGGCCTCCACGCCCAGGGCGGCAAAAGTATTCTCCATCTCCCGCAAAGCCAGGGCGGTGTTGCCGTTGGGCCGGGGGCTTCCATTGATCATCAAAACTTTCATGTGGTTCTCCTTTCCCGTTATCCATTAGTCCCGGCAGGCGGCGATCTCCGCCCGTGCGCCGGAAATGAGCATCGTAGCGTCCAGCCCCATAGCCACCGCGTCAAAGCCCTGGGCCAGGCGCTGGGCGGCGGCAGCACCATTCCCGGCATAGATCATGCAGGGCTTACCGGCGCTTTGGCAGGCGGCCAAAATGCGCTCCAAAGCGGACCGGAAAGCGGGGCTCTCGAACGCCCCGGGGATGCCCATGGAAATGGACAGGTCAAAGGGCCCCACGAAGATGCCGTCCACCCCGGAAAGGGCGGTGATGTCCTCAATCTGTTCCAAAGCCTCCGCCGTTTCGCACTGGGGAATGAGCATGGTTTCACCGTTGAAATGGGCCATAGTCTCCGGCACGGGCCCCAGGTCGGCGGTGCCCCAGCCGTCCTTGCGGGAGGGGCAGAACCCCCGCTGGCCCAGGGGCGCGTACTTGGCGTAGCCGATGATGCGCCGCACCTCCTCCACCCCCCGCACATCGGGAATGATCAGCCCCTGCACGCCCACATCCAGCAGCTTCAAAATAGCCGGGCGGCTGATCTCCCGGACCCGCGCCAGCGGCGTCAGCCCCCGGCACTCGGCGGCCCGGACCAGGGCGGCGGTGGTCTCCGCCTCAATGGGGCTGTGCTCGTTGTCCAGGATCACAAAATCCAGCCCCGCGCATCCCAGGCACTCCACCACCGCAGCGCTGCCGGTGCCCACAAAAGTCCCCAGCGGCTTCTCCCCCCGGGCCAATTTCTCCTTCAAAATGTTCTTCATAAATTTTCTCCTTTCAGGACCAAAACCACACGCTCCCGCGTAAAAATTTCAATATACCCACAGCATATCCCTTTCCCCACCGGATTGCAAGGGGGAGTTTTGCCGGGCGGGCAGATATATGCCGGCATACAGACAGGCCCCCCTCGCATACCGTAGGAAAAAAGAAAGGTGGCGGTTTTATGGCGCGTAAGGGTGTAAGGGTGGTTTTGATTCGGCGGAGCGCTGCTTTGGCTGTGGGGGCTGTGCTGGCGGCGGCGGCGATTTTCGGGGCGGTGCATATCCCGGCAGCGGTCTCGGCGGCGGGGACGGCCCGGCAGCTCCCCATTTACAGCGTGGAGCGCCCGTCCCAGGAGGGCCAAAAGTTCTGCGCCATCTCCTTTGACGCCGCCTGGGGCAACGAGGACACCCAGATGCTCATTGACATCCTGAATAAGTACCAGGTAAAAGCCACCTTCTTCCTGGTGGGGGACTGGGTGGATAAGTACCCGGAGTCCGTGAAGGCCCTGGGGGACGCGGGCATGGAGGTGATGAACCACTCCAACCACCACGACCACTACAACAACCTCACCGCAGATGAGATCGTGGCCGATGTCACCGCCTGCAATGACAAGGTGCAGGCCATCACAGGCGTCGCGCCCACGCTGATCCGCTGCCCCTACGGGGAGTACGACGACCATGTGATCTCCGCCATCCGCTCCATGGGCATGGAGCCCATTCAGTGGGATGTGGACAGTCTCGACTGGAAGGACTACGACGCCAAGACCATCTTCAAGCGCGTCACCGAGAGCCTCCAGCCCGGAAGCATCGTCCTGTTCCACAACGCCGCCCTGCACACCCCGGAGGCCCTGCCCTCTATCCTGGAGTTCATGCAGCAAAACGGCTACACGGTGGTGCCCATCGGCCAGCTCATTTACACCGAGAACTACACCATCGACCACGCAGGTCGCCAGTGGCCCGTCCAGGCGGAGAGCACCGCCTCCTGACCGCGATTTATGCAAAAAAAGACGGGCAGATAACCTCTACCCGTCTTATATTTTTGCCTTTCACTCCCCCCGCAGGCGCTCCTCTTCCTCCCGGATGAACATGACCAAGAAGCTCACCGTCAGCAGGGCGCTGGAGAGCCATATCGTCTTTTCGCCCCAGTGGAGGGTAGCCACGCTGCCCAGGCCCGCGCCCAAGGCAAACAGCAGCACCACGCCGAAGTAGGTCAGGGCGCCCCGCAAAATCTCCTTGTCCTTCGTGTGGAAATAGGCGCACAGGGCCTCGGTGCCGCTGCGCATGTTGCCGATGCACATGGTGCTGGCGTAGGCGTGGCCCCGGACCTTGCGGAAGGTCTGCACCTGCATGGCGCACACGAACGACACCACCGCGTTGGCCGTGGTGTTCAGCGTCTGGGGCAGGAAGCCCACGGCGATAAGCAGCACGATCTCCGCTAGGAGAATGATCTGCCGCCAGTGTACCTTTTCCATGTGCTTAAACCGCCTATGGACGCACTCGGCGATGAAGATGCCCAGCATAAACGACAGCAGCGGCACCAGGTAGCGCAGGGTGTGGCCCCAGTCGCCCTCGAAGAAATTGGTGCTCAGCAGGACGATGTTGCCCGTCTGGGCGTTGGCAAAGACCTTGCCCCGGCACACATAGGTGTAGGCGTCCTGGAGGCCGCCGGAGAGGATGATAAACAGCGCCGTGACCATAGAATCAGACATCTGCCCACGGCGGCGGGGGGAAAATGACATGGTTTTCGCTTCCTTACTTGGCAATGGGCGCGTCGGGCCAGTAGATCACATAGCACTCCTGCATCTCGCCCATGTAGAAAAAGATGTTCTCGCCCATTTCGATGTGCTCGCCGAAGGTCAGGTCCGGCACGAACAGCCGCCCGCTGGTGCGCTTGGGGCCCTTAATGGTAAAGCCCTCGGGCGTGGGGTTCCGGCGCAGCTCGTTGGCCGCCTCCTCCAGGCCGGGGAAGTGCAAAGTGCGCTCCAGGTCGGCAAGCTGCGTGTCGCCGTTGATGTAAACCAGGTGATTTTCGTCCTTGAACCAGCTTGTACGCATAGCGTGTACCTCCTTTTTCGTCTGTCACACAGTATAGCACACTTTTTGCGCGGCGCATAGGGGGAAATTTTCTTTATGCCGCAGCAATATGGGGCCGAATCTTCTTGCGGTACAGGTGCAGCCAGCACACAGTCAGGGCCGCCAGCAGCACCAGCCAGGAGGCGGGATAGGAGGCGTAGACCCAGGTGACGGGCATTGTTTCCGTGTTCAGCGCCGCGATCCACAGAAGCCGAAACGCGCAGGTACACAGCAGGTTGATGACCACCGGCCTAACCGGGCTCCCGCAGCCCCGGATGGCTCCCGTGAGCACATCCGCCAGGCCGAAGATCACATACGGCCCCGCCACGATGCGCAGCCGCACCACACCGGCGGCCACCACATCCGGCTCCTGGTTGTAAATCCGCAGCAGCGGCTCGCTGAACACGCACGCCACCGTACACAAAACCGCCGCCGTGACCACGGTACACAGCAGGCACTTGCGCAAAATTTCCTTCACCCGCTCATATTTCCCCGCGCCGATGTTCTGGCTCAGGAAGGTCTGGGCCGCCTGGTGGAAGGTGTTCATGGCCACATAGATAAAGCTGTCGATGCTCCCGGCGGCGCTGCTCCCGGCCACCACCACGCTGCCGTAGGTGTTGATAGCCCCCTGGATCGCCAGGTTGGACAGGCTGAACAAACACCCCTGCACCCCCGCCGGAATGCCCACCTTGCTCATAAGCGCCAGACTTCTGCGGTGGATGCGCAGCTTCCGCCAGGAAAAGGCCATTTCGTCCCCGGAGCGCATGAGGCACAGCACCACCAGCACGGCGCTGAGGGCCTCGCTGATGATGGTCGCCAGGGCCACCCCCGCCACATCCATGTGAAATTCAATGACAAACAGCAGATTGAGCCCCACATTCACCACCCCGCTGATGGTGAGAAACAGCAAGGGCCGCTGGGTGTCGCCCCGGGCGCGCAGGATGGCCGCCCCGTAGTTATACACCGCAATGGCCGGGGTGCCCAGGAAATAGATGTTCAAATAGAGCTTTGCCAGGTCAAAAATATCCTCCGGCGCGGAGATCATCTTCAGCATCCAGGAGGCCGAAACGCAGCCGATGCCGCCTAAGATCGCGCCGCCCACAATGGCCACCGCCACCGCCGTGTGCACGGCCTCGGAGACCTCCTTCTGCTTGTCGCCCTCGCCCAGGTAGCGGGCAATGACCACATTCACGCCCACGGCAATGCCGATGAGCAGGTTGATCATCAGGTTCACGATGGCCGTGGTGCTGCCCACGGCGGCCAGGCTGGCGTAGTTGGCATAGCGCCCCAGCACCACCACATCCGCCGCGTTGAACAGCAGCTGCAATACGCTGGAGGCCATCAGCGGCAGGCCGAAGAGCAGCAGTTTTTTCAGCAGCGGCCCCGTGAGCATGTCGATGGAGCCGCCGAGCCTGAATTTTTGGGCATGTCTGTGCCCCAGTTGTCCGTGCATGGTCTATCCCTCCCCCACCCCAGCCCAGGCCGAGGCGGTCATTTTTAGGCTGTCGAAAAAACCTCCGGGTTTTTCCGGCAAAAGGCTTACAGTCTGCTGCGCGCACAATTTGTGCGCCTATGGCGCGCACAAATTCCACACTTGCAGCCTGAGAGGTATTTTCTCTCACGCGCATGTCGCGAGAGAAAATGATCCCAATTTTTTGCCGTCTGCAGACGGCAAACTCTGCGAGGCTTTTTGGCACGCTGGAGTTTTATCTTTGTGTTTGCATTATAAAGGAAGCGGTGCGGGGATGCTTTGCCCTATCCCGCATAATTTTTGCTCTGTTATTATAGCGTTAAGAGTATTGAAATACAAGGCCATAAGGGCCTGGGAAGTGCATAAAAATAACCGTCCCCGCGCCCCGGTTTTTAGCGCTTTTCACCCCACGGCGGCAAAAAGGGGAGACACAGCCCGTGTGTCTCCCCAGCCTCCCCTTTAGGCCCCGGTTCGCCTTGGTCGCCTTTCTCTCCCTGTTCCCCTTTTTCGTCTTGGGGGCCTTGCACGCCCTGCTCTCCCTGGGGACCAGGACAGCCGCCCCTGCATCCGCCGTTGCCGCCGCTATGATAATTTATGGTCCACTCCCCCTACGCGCTCCGCCGAATTTTTCTCTCCATTCTATGCACGCCCCGCCCCCAAGGTGCTTTTCCCCGTTCAAAATTTTTGCGCAAATGTCCCCCCTCCGCGCAAATTTGCGCTTTTCGCCCGTTTCCGCCATGGAATTTTAGGAGCGAATTTTCTAAGGTGTATATGTAAGATAATCGATTAAGAAAGGTGATCCAAATGAAACCCCAAAAGCAGATCCTTTCCACCGAGCCGCCCCGCTGGCGGCTGTGGGTGTGGGCCGGGTGCGAGCTGTTCGTCCTCTACTCCCTGCTGCGGTGCATGCGCCCGGAGTCGCCCGCCGACGCCCTGGTGTGCCTGCTGGTGGGCGTGGGGGCGTGCCTGCCCTGGGTGCCGGAGCGGTTCGGCTACCGCATGAGCGGCTGGCTGTTTGCATTCACCCTGTTTTACCTGCTGGCCTCTTTGTCCGGCCGCATTTACAAGCTCTACTACCTGATGGCCCACTGGGACAAGATGCTCCACCTGTGCGGCGGCGTGGCCTTCGCCCTGGTGGGCTGCTACCTCCCCGTGCTGCTGAACAAAAAATACAAGGACGACCGGGCCCTGCGTATTCTCTTTGCTATCCTGGTCTCCATCTCCGTGGCCGCCCTGTGGGAGTTTTACGAGTTCGGCATGGACCGGCTCTTCGGCATGGACATGCAGCGGGACACCCTTGTGACCTCCCTCCACTCCTACGACCTGGGCGGCGCCGCCGGGGTCATCGGCAGCATTGAGAACATCACCAGCGTCACCGTCAACGGCCAGACCATGGCGGGCTATCTGGACATCGGCCTCATAGACACCATGGGCGACATGATGATCGAGACCGTGGGCGCGGTGGTCTACGCCGTGGCCTATGCCCTGGATAAGGGCCGCCACCCGGCCTTCACCGCCCTGCCCGCGCCCTGCCGCCGCCACGCGGAGGAGGCTGCCCATGCCCAGGCTGACTAACGCCGCGCCCCAGGAGCGCTCCCTGCGCCTGGCCAAAGCCCTGGTGGCCCTCCTGTGGCTATGTATCATCACCGTGTGCCTGCTGCATAAGGACAGCTTCACCCTGGAGGGCATTCTCACCTACACCCCGTCCAGGCCCCTCCTGGCGGCCCTGGTGCTGGTGGCCCTCTTCGCGGTGAAGAGCCTCAGCGTCTTTCTGTACAGCGGATTTCTCTACATCGCCGCAGGCGTGCTCTTTCCCCTCCCGGCGGCCATCGCCGTGAACCTGGTGGGCACCACCGTCATGGTCACGCTACCCTACCTCCTGGGCCGGAAGCTGGGCGGTCAGGCGGTGGCGTACATCCTAAACCGCTGGCCCAAGGCGGCGGCCCTCCGGGATCTGCGCAGCGGCAGCGACTTTTTCTTCGTGCTGCTCATCCGCCTGCTGAATGTGTTCTCCCTGGACGCGGTCAGCGCCTACATGGGCGCGGTAGGGGTCAAATACCGCCACTTCCTCCCGGCCTCGCTGCTGGGCCTTGTGTCCATGTGCGTGCTGTTTCCCATCATGGGCGGCAGCATTTCCGATGTCCGCTCCCCCCAGTTCCTCATTTCCGCAGGCATCCAACTGGCCCTGATGCTCCTCTCCTGCACCGTGTTCTATTTCTACCAAAAAAGACGCGCTCCCCAGCGGGACCGTGCCGAATAACACCCCTATATATAAAAGCGCCCCCATCCGTCCTGGATGGGAGCGTTTTTTATTTTGATCTGTTTTAATAATCCGAATTGAGCCACGGCTTCTGGTCGCAATGCAGCAGATACCCCAGCGCACGGGCCTTTTCTCCGTCGTCCGCCCGGGCCGCCCCCAGGTGCAGCAGGGCGGAAAGCTCCGCCGACCCCATGAGCAGGGACGCCAGGTCCCCCTGCCGGCAAGTAACGGTGACATCGGCGGGCACATCCTCCCCCGCCACGGCCCAGCGCCCGTCGGCGATGGTCACGCGCAGGCAGCGGTGGGCGTCCGCCATCTCGTCCCGGTAGTAAAAAGCCGCCGTCATCTTCCCCGCCGGGAAGGCCCGATAGCCGGTCTTTTCCACGAAGGTCTTATCGTCCACCAGCTTGAACATGGTCCCCACCGCCGAAACATTGGTCTGCAAAATCCGAAGTCGATGTAGTTCCGGCTCACATCCTGGGGGTCCGACAGCAGGTGGTGAAAGTCCTCCTCCCCCGTGCGCAATATCACCGTCTGGGCCAGGTCCTCCTGCATCCGCAGCGCCATGAGCAGCCCCCGCAGCACCTCGCCGTCCTCATACACCAGCTCCTCCACGCTCAGGCGGTTTTGGGTGTAGTTGGTGTCGCTGGCGTTTTGGAAGCGGTAGGCCGCGTACCCCCGGAGCTGCCCCTCCGGGCCGTAATAGCCCACCCGCCGCACCTGTATGTCGTCCCGAATGCCGCGAATTTCCTCGTCAAACTTCTCCACCATCCCGTGGTTTCGGGCCGCAAACCGCCGCTGGCAGTCCATGGCCGCGTCAAAGTCCTCCGGCTGCAAAAGCCTCCGGCTGCAAAAGCCGCAGGCTCGGCAGCACCGCCCGGTCTACCTTGGGCAGCGCCGAGGTGGGCAGGTGATACTCGTGCAGCTTCCCCGCAAAGCCGTAGCCCATGCGGCGGTAGAAGTCAATGCGAAACGGCAGCAGCAGGGTAAGCATTGCCCCGTTTCCCCGGGCGTAGTCCTCAAAATACCGCACCATAAAGAGCGCCGCGCCCTTCTTCTTGTGCAGCGGATGCACCTCCAGGGCCATGAGCCCACAGGCCGGCTGCATCCGCCCGAAGAAGTTCATGGAAAAGAGGATCAGCTTCATGGTGGCAATGAGCGTCGCCCCCTCAAAAAGCCCCACGGTCTTCGTCTGGGTGTCCTCCCGCAGCTCCCGGCGGTGCTTTTCCCGGTAGTGGTCCCGACAGTCCCGGTCTAAGTCCTTATAGGCCGGGTAGGCGTTCAAATAAATGTCCAAATACGGCTCCAGGTCCCCCTCCGTCAGGGGGCGAATGGTCCAGTTGCGGTCAGCGGCTGTGCACATAGCAGTAGCTCCTTTCGCAGTATGATTGACCTTATTATACCGCCTTTGACGCATTTTCGCAACAAAAACCCGCCTTATCCGATGCCCGCCTCCGCCGCCCAGGCCCGGACCTCGGCCACCGTGGCCCCGGCCTCAAACCGCCGCCCGGTGAGGAAGGTCACGCCGGGCAGCCGGGCCTTGATGTTCTCCGCGCTCTCCTCCACCCCGCTGCTGCCCGAGGTGCAGAACACCGCCACCCTTTTCCCGGCAAAGTCGTAGCTGTCTATAAAGGTTCCGATGATCCGCGGCGCGTCCCCGCCACTGATTTTGTTGTCCCCGTGGCGGAGAAATACGCCACCAATATATGCCGCTCCCCCACATCGCCCCGCCCGATATCGCTGGCCGCCAGCGCCACCGCCAGCACTGCCGCCGCCAAAAGCACCGGCAGCAAAACTTTTCGCTTCATACTTCGCCCTCCGTTTATACATTTATTGTATAAAATCTGCAATTTTTCCCGTTTGATACCAGAGAAATTTTTGCTTGACAATTGTCCGATTTCGTACTATAATCCCGCTTATACGATTTCGGACAAGAGGTGCTCTATGGATAAAACCCACCACCGCCAGCTGCGGCGCATCAACTATCTCGCCAGCGAAATGGACTCGCTGTACCACCTGGCCGACCTGCGCCTGGGCATTTCCGACAGCGTGTCCCTGGTGCTCTACGCCCTCTACGACGGCGAGGGCCGCTGCCCCCTGGGAAACATCTATAAAAAGTCCGGCGTCAGCAAGCAGACCCTGAACTCCGCCGTCCGCGCCCTGGAAAAAGACGGCCTCCTCTACCTGGAGCCCTACAAGGGCCGGGCCAAGCAGGCCGTCCTGACGGAAAAGGGCCGCGCCTACGCCGAGCAGACCGCCGCCCGTCTCGTTCATGCCGAGCTCCAAGCCTTCGACGGCTGGACGGAGGAAGAAGTCGCCGCCTACCTGCGCCTCCAGGAAAAATACACCGCCTGCTTCCGCCGGGAAGTGGAAAAACTATAGCAAACCCATTTTTCACTGATTTAGGAGAACCCCATGAAAGACAAAATTCAGCTATCCGACCATTTCACCTATAAACGCCTGATTCGCTTCACCCTGCCCACTATCGGCATGATGATCTTCACCTCCATCTACGGCGTGGTAGATGGCTTCTTCGTGTCCAATTTCGCCGGCAAGACCCCCTTTGCCGCCGTGAATCTCACCTGGCCGTTCCTCATGATCCTCTCCACCGTGGGCCTCATGTTCGGCACCGGCGGCTCGGCCATCGTGGCCCGGGCCTTCGGCGAGGGGGATAAGGCAAAGGCCAACCGCTGCTTTTCCCTGTTCGTGTATATCACCGCAGCCGTGGGCATCGTCCTGGCCGTGCTGGGCATCGCGTTTCTGCGCCCGGTGGCAGCGCTCCTGGGCGGCGAGGGAGCCATGCTGGATAACGCCGTCATTTATGGCCGCATCGTCCTGCTGGCCCTGCCGTTCAATGTGCTGCAAATGCTCTTCCAGGCTTTCTTCACCACCGCCGAAAAGCCCCGCCTGGGCCTGCTGGTGACGGTGGTCTCGGGCGTTACCAACATGATCCTGGACGCGGTGCTGGTCATCACCCTGCCCCAGGAGTATAAGCTGGCGGGTGCGGCGGCGGCCACGGCTCTGAGCCAGGTGGTGGGCGGCGGCGTGCCCCTTATCTACTTTGGCCGCCAAAACTCCAGCCTCCTGCGCCTGGGCAAGTGCCGCCTGGACGGCAAAGTCATCCTCAAAGCCTGCACCAACGGCTCCTCGGAGTTCATGAGCAACATCGCCATGAGCCTGGTGGGCATGCTCTATAATTTGCAGCTTCTGAAGTTCGCCGGGGAGGACGGCGTGGCGGCCTACGGCGTCATGATGTATGTGAGCATGATCTTCTCCGCCGCCTTCATGGGCTACTCCATCGGCACCGCCCCCATCGTCTCCTACCACTTCGGGGCCCAGAACCACGGGGAGCTGCAAAGCCTCCTGCGCAAGAGCCTGAAAATGATCGCCATCTTCGGCGTGGTGATGGTCCTGGCCTCCCAGGCCCTGGCCCACCCCCTGGCCTCCATCTTCGTGGGCTACGACGCGGAGCTGACGGCCATGACCGTCTCGGGCTTCCGCATCTTCGGCCTGTCGTTCCTGTTCATGGGCTTCGCCATCTACGCCTCGAGCTTCTTCACCGCCCTCAGCGACGGCCTCACCTCCGCCCTCATCGCCTTCCTGCGCGCCCTGGTTTTCCAGGTGGCCGCCGTGCTGCTCCTGCCCCAAATTTTGGAGCTCACCGGCATCTGGCTCTCCATCGTGGTGGCCGAAGTCATGGCCGTAGTCCTCTCGACCCTGTTCCTGCTGCTGAAACGAGAAAAATATCACTATTAAAAAACCAAAACCGCCGCAAGCCCTGGGAGTGGAGTCTGCGGCGGTTCTCTATTTTGAAAATTTTCTTACTGCTCCTCGCCGAAGTCCGCCCGGTAAGCGGCGGCCAGCTTCTCCGGCCAGTCGGAGGTAGGCTCCAGCACGCCGGTGAAGAAGCGAAGCGTCGCCGGTTCGTGAACAAACCGCAGCCCGCCCACCAAGTCCCGGTGGTCAAAGAGCCACTTCACCCGGTCGATAACATACTCCGTCTGCGACAGGGTGAACACCCGCCTTGGGAACGCCAGCCGCAGCAGCTCCATGGATGCGATGCGCTCGCTGCCGTCCCGCTCCCGCTCCTCGGAGAGGGTTCCCCGCTCCATGCCCCGGATGCCGCCGCAGATATACAGGGCGCAGGCCAGGGCCCCGGCGGAGTATTCCGTCTGAGGCACATGGGGCAGAAATTCCTTCACATCCAGGTGCGCGCCCAGGCCGCCGCCGGGGGTGATGACGGGCACCCCGTACTCCGCCAGCCTATCCACGCAGTAGTCGATGAACTGGGGCCCCTGGGAAATGACATCCAGGTCCATGCTTTCCTCGAAGCCCACGGTCATGGCCTCCATCTCCTTCACGGACATGCCGCCGTAGGTGAGAAAGCCCTCGAACATGGGCACCAGGTCCTCCATGGACTGAAACAGCGCCTCGTCCCGCACCAAAATTGCCCCGCCCCGGGCAAAGCCGAACTTCCGGGCGGAGAAGTAAATAATGTCGAAAAGGTCCGCGATCTTCCTGGTAATTTCCCGGATGGAGAGGTCTTTCATCTCCTCCTCGCGGGTCTTAATAAAGTAGAGATTGTCCTGCAAAAGGGACGCATCCAGCACCGTCAGCACGCCGTGGCGGCGGCATATCTCCGTGGCGGCCTTCATGTTGGCAAAGGAGATGGGCTGGCCGCCGATGAGGTTGGTACCCGCCTCCAGGCGCACGAAGGGCACATTAGCCGGGGTCTCCCGAAGAATGCAGGCTTCCAATGCCTCCAGGTCGATGTTCCCCTTAAAGGGGAGGTCGCTCTTGCTCACCAGGCCCTCGGCCCGCACCAGCTCCTCCACCCGGCCCCCCAGGCGGGTGATGTGGGCCTTGGCGGTGGTGAAGTGGTAGTTCATAATAACGCAGCTATCGGGCTTTACGAACCGAGTAGCCAAGATATTCTCGCAGGCCCGGCCCTGGTGGGCGGGCAGGCAGAAGGGCATACCGAACAGCTCCTCCAGCTTGTCGCGCATACGGAAGAAGGTCTCGGACCCGGCGTAGGCGTCGTCGGCCCGGAGCATGGCGGACTGCTGGAGATCGGACATGGCGTTGACCCCGGAGTCCGTGAGCATATCCAGGAAAATGTCGCCGTTGTGGAGCTGGAAGGTGTTGAACCCCGCCTGCTGCATCTTCTCCAGCCGCTGGGCCGTGGGCAGCAGCCGCAGCTGCTGGACGATCTTCACCTTGTGCATCTCCATAGGGATGGGTTCATGTTTGTAAAAAGTAATAGCAGGCATTGTGGGCCCCTCCTTTATATATTTCTCAAATCAATAAAAAACGCCCTCCGTGTCCGAAGACACAGAGGACGAGAAAAACCCGTGGTACCACCTCAGTTTGCCGCTTGCGCGGCCTCATGGGACACTGTCATGTCCGCAGCGCTGTATCGGGCGCACCCGGCGCCGCCTACCACCCCACGGGGCTTCGGAGCGCTGCTCAGGACGGTAATTGGGACGCCGCTTCCTATCTGCCTTGCACCACCCGGCAGCTCTCTGCATAGGAACGCCGCAGCATCTTACTGGGTGTCCATCATCGCGTTTGGGTATCAAAATTATAGTGTTACTTTAGCACTTTTAACAGCTGATGTAAAGGAAAATTCTGCACAATCTTTTGAAGATTTAGGGGCGTTTTTTAAGGGTCTATCCATAAAATCAGGCCCTTATCCGTTCATTCCCCCCAGCAATTCCCGGGCAAACTCCCGGGCGGCAGCCTCCTTTTCCGGGGTCATGAACTGGGCCCGGTAGCCGGGGTCGTGCTGGGCCAGGCTCCCGGCAAAGACCAGCCGGGAGTGCTTACAGTAGCGCCGCATGCCCGCCTCCCAAATGTCCGCGCCCTTTTCCACCGGGTAGCCGCAGGTGGTGAGCAGGGCCAGCTTTTTCCCCGCCCACAGGGCCGGGCCTTTTTCCTGGCCGTAGTACTTATTCATGCCGTAAACCAGTCGGTCCAAAGCCGCTTTCATGGGCGGCGTGCAGTACCAGGAATAGATGGGCGTGGCCAGCACCAAAAGGTCGCAGGAGCGCACCTTATCAAAGAGCTCCTGCATGTCGTCCTGGAGGGCGCAGCCGAATTTTGTCCAGTCCTTTTGACAGGTGCGGCAAGCCCGACAAGGTTTAATATTTTTGTCATACAGCCAGGTCACAGAGCAGCGGCCCCCGGCCTTTTCCAGCTCCTCTAAAAACGGGCCCAAGGCCTGGGCCGTGTTGCCGTTTTTTCGGGGGCTGCCCATGAAAATGCAGACCTCTTTTTCCATATCTATGGCCATTCCTTTCCGCTGCGCTGCAAGGCACCAAAGGAAAATGAAACGCAGGTGCCTCTAACGCAGCAAGTTAAAATTTGTTAGAATATACTTGAGGAAGCAGGCACACTACAGAGCATGTGGAGGTGAGTAGGCTCAACCTTGTGTTGGACTGAATATTTATGTGTGCCGGACGCTCTTTCAAGCACCAATGAGTAGGGCTTTGCACCCTGTAACCTTATCTTTGGAGAGATGGACTACTTCAATCTTTCGGTGAGCGTCCAGTCCCTGCCTGTTCCCTCAAATATTATTTTGAGGGGATGTGTTATGCTCAAAATCGTTTACCCCATCTGCTGTGGGATGGATATTCACAAGTCCTTTGTCGTTGCCTGTATCGCCTCTACCAATGACCACGGCGTGACAAGCTACAGAAGTAAGCGGTTTTCTACCTCCTTAAACCGCCCATCACAAAACCTCTCATAAAATAAGACGCATGAAACCGCAAAATGCAACGCATTTTCCGAAAAACTTTTCGCTTTTTTCCTCCTCGCCCTCAGTCCGCAAACAGAGGAGTGGACAGGTACCGGTCGCCGGTGTCCGGCAGCAGGGCCACGATGGTCTTGCCCTTGTTCTCCGGCCGCTTGGCCAGTTGAATGGCGGCCCACACCGCCGCGCCCGAGGAGATACCCACCAGCACGCCCTCCTTCTTGCCGATGAGCTTGCCGGTAGCGAAAGCGTCGTCGTTCTCCACGGCGATGATCTCGTCATAGACCTGCGTGTCCAGCACATCGGGCACAAAGCCCGCGCCGATGCCCTGGATCTTGTGGCTTCCGGCCACGCCCTTGCTCAGAACGGGGGAGGAGGCGGGCTCCACAGCCACCACCTTCACATTGGGGTTCTGGCTCTTCAGATAAGCCCCGGTGCCGGTAACGGTGCCGCCGGTACCCACGCCCGCCACAAAAATGTCCACCTTGCCGTCGGTGTCCTCCCAGATCTCAGGGCCCGTGGTGGCCTTGTGTACGGCGGGGTTGGCGGGGTTCACAAACTGCCCCGGCACGAAGCTGTTCGGGATCTCCTTCGCCAGCTCGCCGGCCTTGGCGATGGCGCCCTTCATGCCCTTGGCGCCCTCGGTGAGCACCAGCTCCGCGCCGTAAGCCTTCATTAGCTGGCGGCGCTCCACGCTCATGGTCTCGGGCATGACAATGATAATTCGGTAGCCCCGGGCGGCGGCCACGGAGGCCAGGCCGATGCCGGTGTTGCCGGAGGTGGGCTCGATGATAACGGAGCCGGGCTTCAGTAGCCCCTTCTGCTCGGCGTCGTCGATCATGGCCTTGGCAATGCGGTCCTTCACGCTCCCGGCGGGGTTGAAGTATTCCAGCTTGCCCAGCACCTTGGCCTCCAAGCCCTCGGCCTGCTCAATATGCACCAGCTCCAGCAGGGGAGTCTTACCGATCAGCTGATCTGCGGATGTGTAAACCTTGCTCATGATTATGTCCTCCTAAAAAGTCGTAATATTTATAATGAAGTAAAAATTGTTATGAACGGCAGCCCTCAAATCGAAAACAGGGACAACATCGAAATCCGGCGGTAAATTTCATTTTTCATTACCAACCTTTCTTGTAGGTTGATATATATTATAAACCGCCCCAGCCCCTTTGTCAATACTCTTTGGCAAAAAAATTCCATTGATTTACCCATTTTCCTGCTGTATAATAGGATCAAAGGAAAAGGGAGGGGTCAAAATGTTAATTTCCACCAAAGGCCGCTACGCCCTGCGCGTGATGATCGACCTGGCCGAGCACCAGTCAGAGGGCTATATTCCCCTGAAAACCATCGCCCAGCGCCAGGGCATTTCGGAGAAATATTTGGAGAGCATCATCAAGCTCCTGGTGAAGGCCAAGCAGCTTTCTGGCCTCCGTGGCAAAGGCGGCGGCTACCGCCTGACCAAGGCCCCGGAGCAGTACACCGTAGGCAGCCTCCTGCGCCTGACGGAGGACTCCATGACCCCCGTCTCCTGCCTGGAGCCCGGCGCAGACCCCTGCCCCCGCGCCGCCGACTGCCGCACCCTAAACCTCTGGCGCGGCCTGGATAAAGTCATCACCGACTACCTGGATAATGTCACCCTCGCCGACCTAATGCACACCGACCCCGATAGCTTCGACTATGTGATCTGACCCCTTGCCCCCACCGCCAAGAACTGGTATGCTTATACCACCCACAACACCGGGAATCTACCGCACCCCAAAAAGGCTCCCCTGCGTAGGGGGAGTTGTCACGGCTCCGCCGCCAGAGTGTCAAAAAAGCCTCGCAGAGTTTGCCGCCCGCAGGTGGCAAAAAATTGGGATCATTTTCTCTCGCGACATGTGCGTGAGAGAAACAGCGTGTCGAAAAAGTCTTTTCGCCCCGCTGCCTAAGTTTTTGAAACTTTGAAA
>CAVJNL010000030.1:0-19098 GCA_963650985.1 Clostridium sp. CAG:413 | reverse complement strand
TTCAAAAACTTAGGCAGCGGGGCGAAAAGACTTTTTCGACACGCTGTTTCTCTCACGCACATGTCGCAAGAGAAAATGATCCCAATTTTTTGCCGCCTGCGGGCGGCAAACTTTGCGAGGCTTTTTTGACACTCTGAAACGACCGGCCAGGGGCCGGTCGTTTTTTGTGTGGGGTATGAAAGAGAGACCTTTGCAGGGCGGGGGGACCATACCCCGCCGCTTTGACGGAGGATGGTTGCGTAGGGGCGACCCTTGCGGTCGCCCGCGTGGTGCGGTAGTCGACCCTTCCGACGCTTCGCGCCACCCTGCCCACCGTCGTGCCAATCGGGGCACTTCCTCGAAATCGCCTCGCTTCATCCGCCACTGGCGGCGCTTCGGCGATTTCCCCTTGAGTGGGGAGCCTTTGGAGAACGGATTGCCACGGCCAGTGTGCGCACCGGCTTCGCAATGACGATTATGGGGCGATGTTGGATTTATATGGTGGTCAGCGGGTCTGCCCGGTGCCGCGGATGATGTATTTATAGGTGCTCAGTTCGTCCAGGCCCATGGGGCCGCGGGCGTGGAGCTTTTGGGTGGAGATGCCCATTTCGCAGCCCAGGCCGAACTCGCCGCCGTCGGTGAAGCGGGTGGAGACATTGACATAGACGGCGGCGCTGTCCGTCTCGTCCACGAAGCGCCGGGCGTTTTCGGCGTTCCCGGTGACGATGGCCTCGCTGTGGCCGGTGGAGTGCTGCAAAATGTGGGCGATGGCGGCGTCCACGCTGTCCACCACGGCCACGGCCAGAATATAATCCAAAAATTCCGTATCAAAATCCCGGTCGCCGGCGGGAGTGCCGGGGATGATCTTGGCCGCTGCCGGGTCCAGGCGCAGCTCCACGGGGTTCTGTCCCGCCGCTTGGCGGTCATCCACCAGGGCCTTTTTCAGCATGGGGAGAAATTTCTCCGCCACGGCCCGGTGGACCAGGCAGACCTCCTCGGCATTGCAGACGGAGGGGCGGCTGGTTTTGGCGTTGATGATGATCTTCACCGCCTTATCCAGGTCGGCAAATTCGTCCACATAGACATGGCAGATGCCCGTGCCGGTCTCGATGCAGGGGACGGTGGCGTTCTCCACGCAGGCGCGGATGAGGCCCGCGCCGCCACGGGGGATCAGCAGGTCCACCAGGCCCTTGGCCTGCATGAGCTGGTTGGCGCTGTCGTGGCTGGTGTCCTCCAAAATGTTGAGAATGTCCGGGTTCCCGCCTGCGGCGGCGATGCCCTCCTTCAGGGCGGCGGTGATGGCCCGGGCGCTGCCGATGGCCTCCCGGCCGCTGCGCAGGACGCAGACATTGCCGCTCTTGATGGCCAGGGCGGCGGCGTCGGAGGTGACATTGGGGCGGCTCTCGTAGATAATGGCCACCAGGCCCAGGGGCACCTGCTTTTTATAGATGGTCATGCCGTTGGGGCGCTTGATCTCACTGAGGATGCGGCCCGTGTGGTCCGGGAGAGCGGCCACGGCGCACAGGCCCTCGGCCATGGCGGCGATGCGGCCCTCGTCCAGGCGCAGGCGGTCCAGCATCACATTGGAAATTTTGCCCCGGGCGGCTTCTACATCCCGGGCATTGATGGCGAGAATGTCGTTTGTATGCTGCCGCAGGCTCTGGGCCATGGACAGGAGCAGGCGGCTCTTGTCCTCCGCCGTCAGGGTGTGCAGGTCCGTCCGGGCGGCGCGGGTGCGGCGAATGATGTCCATTGTGGTCATGGCGTTACACCTTCTTTTTCAAAAATCGGGTGCCCACGGGCTTGCCCTGGGCGATGTCATAGAGCAGGTCGGGCCTATCGCCGTTGGCAATGACCATCTCGCAGCCGGCCTCAGTGGCGATGACGGCGGCGTTGAGCTTGGTGACCATGCCGCCGGAGCCCAGGGCGGAGCCGGTGCCACCGGCCAGGGCGTAGATGCGGTCGTCCACGCTCTCCACGGTGGGGATGATCTTAGCGTCGGGGTTCCGGTGGGGGTCGCTGTCGTAGAGGCCGTCGATGTCCGACAGCAGCACCAGGAGGTCTGAATTGGTGGCGGCGGCCACGATGGCGGAGAGGGTGTCGTTTTCGCCGATGGTGTTCTCCACGCCGATTTCATCCGTGGAAACGGCATCGTTTTCGTTGATGACGGGCAGCGCGCCCAGCTCCAGCAGGCGGGTGAGGGTGTTGCGCACATTGTGGCTGCGCTGGCCGTTTTTGATGTCCTCGCCGGTGAGCAGGAGCTGCGCCACGGTGTGGCTGTATTCGCCGAAGAGCTTGTCGTAGGTGTAGATCAGCTCGCACTGGCCCACGGCGGCGGCGGCCTGCTTGCCGGGCATATCCGCCGGGCGGCCTGGGAGATTCAGCTTGCCCACACCCATGCCGATGGCGCCGGAGGAGACGAGAATGATCTCGTGCCCGGCGTTTTTCAGGTCGCTGAGCACCTTGCACAGCTTCTCGATGCGCTGAATGTTCAGCCGCCCCGTAGCGTGGGTCAGGGTGGATGTGCCTACTTTTACGGTGATCCTCATGGCGTGAAACCTCTTTCCCATTGGGTAAGTATATGGGAATCATTATACCGTGTCTTTCCCGGAAAAGCAAGGACCCGGCGGAGGCGAAGAGGGCGGATATATGGAAATTTTTGAGAAATTTCCTAATTTGTACGATTATTTTACATTTTTAATTATAATGCGCCCGCACAGAAATTTGCGTCACATTCTCCTATAATTGCCGGTCATTTTTTCGGCGCGGCGGCGCAAAGTAAATGTTGTCGTCGACGACAAGAAAAATGAAAAAGCGAGGGGTGGCTGCATGTATGAAACAAGAGGCAAATCCCTTTGGGGGCGCGCGGCGGCCTTGTGCGCGGCGGCTTTGCTGGCGCTTTCAGCCTGCGTCCAGGGCGCGTACGCCCAGGAGAAAACCGTGATCCCCTTGGGCCAGGCGGTGGGCATCAAGCTCTTTGCCGATGGCGTGCTGGTGGTGGATGTGTCGGCACTGGAGGACAGCAAGAGCCCGGCCCAAAAGTGCGGCATCAAGGAGGGCGACCTGCTTTTGACCTTTAACGGCGAAAAGATCGCCTCCACGGAGCATTTGCAGGAGCTGCTCCGGGAGAACGGCGACAAGACGGCGCAGATGACCCTCCAGCGGGGCCAGACGCAGAAAACCGTGGACATCACCCCCGTGTGCGGCAGCGACGGCAGCGTCCGCCTGGGGGCGTGGATCCGCGACAGCATGGCTGGCATCGGCACCATGACCTATTATGACCCCGAGAGCGGCGGTTTCGGCGCCCTGGGGCACGGCATCACCGATGTGGACACGGCCCAGCTCATGAGCCTGGGCTCCGGCTCCATCATGGAGACCACCGTGAAAGCGGTGAAGAAGGGCGAAAAGGGCGACCCCGGCGAGCTGAAGGGCGATTTTTCCGTGCAGCGGGATGTGGGCACGGTGACGGTGAACAGTGACGGCGGCATTTTCGGCACCGTGTCCGACGCGGATTTCCCCGCCCAGGGCCAGGCGGTGCCCGTGGCCGGCGCCGACGAGGTGCAGACCGGCAGCGCGGTGATCCGCTCCACCATCTCCGGCGAGGAGATCAAGGAGTACCAGGTGGAGATCGTGAAGGTGTACCGTGACGCGGACACCACCCGAAACCTGCTGCTGCGCATCACCGACCCGGAGCTGCTGCAAACCACCGGCGGCATCGTCCAGGGCATGAGCGGCAGTCCCATTCTGCAAAACGGCAAGCTGGTGGGCGCCGTGACCCATGTGATGATCAACGACCCCACCCAGGGCTACGGCATTTTTGCCGAGAATATGCTGGTGCGGGCCGGATAAGGAGCGAGGAAAATGCAATCTGTCTTGATCCGGGACACCACCCGGGCCCAGCGCGAACAGATCGTCCGGCAAGGTCTGGCCGCCTGCGGCAGCAGCTGTGAAGGCTGCAATGGCTGCGACAATCTGGGCGGCGGCCGGGTGGATGCCTACTATCAGCCGTATATCGACGGCGAAAAAGAGCTGTGGGAGCTGAACGCGGAATACCGCCGCGGGCTGGTTCGGTAAAAAGCGCGTAAAAAATGTCCCCCGCATGGGCCTTTGCGGCCTGTGCGGGGGACACAATAGTATAATTATTATAATTCTAAAAATCGTTTTTACTTCCATTGACAAGCCGGGGCGCGGTAGGTTACAATGGTAAAAAACATAAGAAAGGGGCCGGGAAAGATGATAGAAGGCGTGGAAAAGAAGTTCAAAAAAGGACAGATCATACTAAAAGAAAAGAGCTTTGAACTGGCCATTTACGATGTGATGCTGGGCCGCGTGGGCGTGTACATCAATTACGGCACCCCGGAGGAAAAGCTGGTGGTGGAGATTGAGGCGGGGGACTTTTTGAATGTCATCAGTTTTCTGGAGACCCGCCCCCGGAACACCACGGCCGTGGCCCTGGAGCCCACGGTGGTGAAGGTCATCACCCACGACAATTTCAGCACCTTCTTCCAGGAGAACCCGGCGAAGATCATGAGCCTCCTGGAGCACATGTCCGCCCGCATGCGCGCCCTGCAGCGAGCCTATGTCCAGGCCTGCCACGCCCTGGAGAAATACGCCGACACCGACAGAATGAAAGAGGACAACCACGAGTGGTACGCCGAACACAGCCACACCTACAAATTTTGGGCGGATATGTTCTTTAATTATGATGGGAAGAAGTGAGAAAATGCTCCGGGGTATCGGCCCCGGAGTTTTTTGCGTGGGGGGCGGCGTCCCCAACGCCCCGCTTTCCCCGAGTGGCGGGCGACCGCAAGGGTCGCCCCTACGAAAAAAGTGCCCGATTTTGCGTAGGGCGGCGTGCCCCCACGCCGCCGCGATGGTGCAGTGGTTGTCGGGCGGCGGGGTGAGGGCACCCCGCCCTACGGACGCGTCGCAAGGTGTGCCGGGTGCGGGCCGATGTGGGCATCGGCCCCTACGGAGGGCGGACAGGGGCGTCCGCCCCTACAAATTTTTGCTATATAATTTTTCCCAACAAAAAAGGGACGCCCGCAGGCATCCCTTTTTGCTATTTCCGCGCTGATTTATGTTTTTACCTCACTCGATCTCCAAACGCTTGGACTGTTTGGGCTCTTGGGTGACCTTGGGGAGGATCAGCTCCAGCACGCCCTTGTCGTACTTAGCCTTGATGCTGCCGGTGTCGATGCCGGTGACATTGAAGGTGCGGCTGTATGCGCCGTAGCTGCGCTCGCAGCACAGATACTTGCTGCGCTTATCCTTGTTCTCATGCTCGGAGTGGCGCTCGGCGGAGATGGTCAGGGCGTCGTCGCACAGGTCCAGGTGAATGTTCTCCTTCTCGAAGCCCGGCAGGTCTGCGGTGATCTTGAAGTGGTCGCCCTCGTCGGTGACATCGGTGCGGAAGGAGTCGGTGAAGGTCCGGCCAAAGTTGGCCCAGGGATCATCGAAGAAACTCTTCTCGATCTTCTCCATCTCGCGGAACGGATCGAAAACACTCAGTGCATGATTGCGATTCAACATGATAATGACCTCCTATATAAACTGTTTGAAATAACTTTTTTCGTTCCCCTTGGAACAATTTTGATTCTACGGCGCAGGTGTGAACAAATCCAGCAAATTTTGTGAACAGAATATGAATTTTAGCACTCGCACGTGGAGAGTGCTAACGCAGAAACCGAAAAGCTGCGGGGGTGGCGACCCTCGCAGTTTCCCGGATTCATGTCTTGCTGTGACAGTTTTTGCAAGCGCCGCAAGCACCGCAATTGCCACCGCAGGAGTGCTTTCCCTGCTTTCGCTGGCGGATCAAGTAGCGAACGATGAGAAAGATAACAGCAAGTAAGAGAAGGGAAATGACAATGGTTGACAGGTTGGAAGACAGCCAGGTCAGCATGAGAAAAACTCCTTTCCGTTAGATTTTTTCAGACAGCCGCCACAAGCTCCTCCAGCCGGACGCCGGAGCGCAGATGGCGACAGTAGTCTGCCGTACAGGCCTTAAAATCGTGAAACATCCGCCTCGCCCGGGCCTCGTCGCCATACACCTTCCACAGGCCCGCGCACTTGTAGCGCTCGGCGTTGTTGGAGATGAAGCCCTCCACATCCTCCGGCGGGTAGCTGAGAAACAGGCCGATCTCGTGGGGGAAATCGGACTCGCTGCGCAGCCGCTTGATCAGCTTGCTCACGCAGGAGGCGCTGCTCCCCTGGGGGTAGCCCGCCTTTTGCAGCAGCTTTTGGGCCAGGTCGTTGGACAGGTCGCTTTGCAGCTTCCGGGGCCGGTAGAGGTACAGCAGCGCGCTGCCGTCTTTGCAGCGCACGGGCAGCATGCACAGCCCCTTGGGTACCAGCATCTGGTTCAGCGCCCGAATGTCGTCCATCAGCTGCTCCTGCGACTCGTATCGACACGGAAAAAGGCTGCCGGTCTTGATGCCGGCCAGGGTGGGCGCACATTGACGCACCAGCATTTCCTCAGACATTGAGGTCGCCTCCCTTCTGCCGGCAGGTTGCCCGGGGCGTGCCGGATAATGCACGGAAATTTCAGGGTCTCGCTTGGTTAGATTCGTCTAACTGTTTTGAAGTTTAACACATCTAACTTCTGCTGTCAATAGCTTTTTATAATTTTTTTGTGTCCGGGGCCGGGAAATTCATGAAAAGAGACCGGGCCGGAAAACCACCGTGTTATTGCACAAAAATAATCATAGTTTCTTATATAGTTGAGTGAATCGGCGGGAATTTTCTTGAAAAAAGACTTGAAATAGAAAAAGAAGTATTGTATAATTCGCAGTATGAGTATCATGAAAGTAATATGTGTTATTGCGGGCAGGCAAAGGTAGGACTGCGCGGGCCCGGGATGGCATATTTACTTAAAAGAGGTATGTTGTACGCTAAAAAAGGAAGGTATTAAAATGAAGACAGCATTCAAACGGAGCATGGCGATGCTGCTGGCCATTGTTATGGCGCTGTCCACGGTGACCTTCACCTGGGCAGAGCCGGTGGCGCAAGCAGAGCCGACAAAGACCCTGGGTCAGCTGCTGGCGGAAAACTACGACAGCCTGACCAAAGCGGAAAAGGACCTGCTGCAAGCAGGGCTCTTGAACGAAGCCAGCTACACCTATACGGCGCCGGATGAAAACAACGGCGGCGGCCTGGTGAGCATCGACGACGAGAGCAAGACGGTCACCGCCAAGGCGTATACCAATAGTGGGTATACCTGGGTGCCCGTGTCTGCGCAGCTCAAGGTGAACGACAAGGACTATGGATCCTCTTTCGCGCTGACCAAGGGCGAGAACGATGCCTACACCGGCAGCTTCTCCTATGACGGCATTTCCTACGGTGTCGCTGTGCAGTACGAGATGTACATCACCGTGGACAAGGCGGATCAGAATAAGCTGCTGGTCGCGGCGGATAATCTGAAGGCGGCCAAGGCGGCTTCTGATACGGCGAAGAACGGCGCGTATCAGTTGAATGATATTCTGCAAATGAATATCAAGTTCAGCACCAAGGACATTAAGACAAACAAAAAGGGCGACTCTCTGCCTGAGACCCCTGTATGGGAGATGTTCTCCACCTTGAACAAGGCTGATGGCGGCGGACTGCCTTTGGACAGTGACGATCCTAATACCTTCCTTGTTTACTGGGAGACCTCGGAAGACAATCAGGAGGCAATGAAAGTCCTGACGAATGACGCCAAGGACGGTCTGCTGGATGTCTGCAATATGTGGCGTACCGGTGGCGCGGCTGCCGATACGGTGAGCCTGTGCGCCAACTATGCGGCGGTTGGATCCGCTTTGAAGTTGGCTTATAGCCAGGGCTTGCTGACGCAGACGGCTGTTACGGAAATGAACAGCTTTACCAGTCAGGGCAATTTGAGCACGGCTGTTTCCAGCCTGATGGCTACAATGGTCGCTGACCTCAAGGACGGCGCGGAGTTTGACTGGTCCGTGGTGAACGGCCTGGTGAAGACCGGCGCGGACAGCGCTGCCCTGGACAGCAAGCTGGATTCCATCACTACCCTCAGCGGCACCACCGCTACCGAGGACAAACTGCTGGCTGACACCACCACCGTGACCGCCAACATGGCCCAGGCCACTGTGCATGTGGTGGTAAAGGCCGATGTGATCCCCGCCGGTGCTACTGAGACCACCACTGTCCTGGTGGATTCCGGCGACGGTGCCACGGTGCGCCTGGCCGCTGCTTCGGCTGAGAGCGACATTGCTGCTGCCATTGCGGCCAACGGTTTCGAGGCCGGCGTCCTGAAGAACTGGGCGGCCTACGATGTGAACGAGACCAATTATACCCGCGCTGTGACGGTTTCCCCGGCTATCGGGGCCGAAGGTCTGAAGGATAACACTACCTATACATATACCATTTCTTATACCCCGAAAACCTTTGCCATTACAGCGACCGGCTGTGATGATATTACCGAAACAAGTGCGCTCTACGGCTACACTCTGACCCTGCCTACCCACAAAAGCAATACCCTGGTTTGGGACTATACCGTCAACGGTGATGCCTACGAACAGGGTGCCACTGTGCGCATCGTGGACGACACCACCATCACCCGCAATGCGGGCAAGGCTTGGGAGCAGCACAACCTGGGTAAGCTCATCGGCAAGAACTATGCCGCCAATGACGCTGCCGCCAACGCTATCCTGGGCCAGAACGCCCTGCTGACCGGCGTTGTGAAACTGCGCACTCCTGCCAACGACGACGCGCTGCTGACCGTGGCCGCTGTTAGGGGCGGCTACACCGTGCAGGCCAAGACCTTCAAGGCCAGCATCGACGATATGCTATGGATCCCCAGCATCGCCATCCCCGTGGTGAACGGTGAGGACCAGACTGCTGAGGCTTTCGCAGTGCAGGCGGATGGGACCTACCTGGCCAACATCGCTGAGAGCTTCGACACCGTGAAGGTGCAGTATGCCCTGCAGCTGGATTGGAAGACTCTGGGCCTGAACGATCAGCAGACCACCGACATCCTGAACCTGCCCTACACCCTGGCCCGGGAAGCCAAGGGTCAGACCCAGGCTCTGAATAAGCTGGCTAGCCAGTACAGCAACCTGGAGCAGTTCAGCGAGAACGCTCTGATCATTAAGAACTTCATCTGCGGCGACGAATCCGGCAAGATTTCTGACGCAACAAAGGATGCGGCAAGAGCTATGCTGAAAAACTGCTGCGACAGTGAGAACAATCTGCTGCTGTTCAGCTATGTGTCCGCTTATAAAGATCTGAACGATGCGGCCCGTCTGGTATACTATTATCAGAATGCCGATACCATCCGTGAGCAGCTTGCGTATCTGAATGAGTATCTGAACATCATCAAGGTCGATCCCGGCCTGGGATATGTGCTGGATTCCCAGGGCATGGGTGAATACTATGAGAAGATCGACAAGATCAGTAACACCCTGGAGGACACCCAGGCGAAGCTGGTGGCTCCCAATGCGGCCATCAATACCGACGCCCCTGACGCGACCCTGCGGGCTCTGACCGGTGCGCTGATCGCCAACGCGGACAGCGTCCGAGAGTACGCCACCGTGACCGAGGCCCCTGTGCTGACCACGGAGCTCACCGCCGCCGGTATCGGCAAGAAGAGCGTCACCGTCAATGTGGTCGTGGAGAACAGCAACGGCGTCCAGGAGGCACAGTATGCCCAGACCACCACCTTCAGCGATGACGAGGGTCAGGACTATGTGACCATCGACGCCGAGAAGCGCGCCGCCCTGGACAAGGTCATGGGCGACCTGCTGGCCAATGTGGACCTGAAGCACTATGAGGTCAAGACCGCCGCTGACATTCCCGCCGAGGGAACGAAGCTGGAGAGCGACCTGACCGTGACGGCGGTCTATGCCCCCAAGACCTACACTGTGAACATCGTGGACGAGAGCGGGGCTCCCGTGCACGAGATCGAGTTCGCTTATGACCGTCCATCCATCGTCCTGCCCACCAGCGGCGAGGTCGGCTTCCGCTATGATTACTCCATCGGCGGCCAGGCCATCAGCGCCCCCAGCGGCACCTATACATTTAATATGGAAGCCACCGGCGACATGGCCTTCGACACCCTGTTCGCAAAGGGCTCCTGCACCATCGTGCGCACCAAGATTGACACGGCCCGCGAGAAGCTCATGGCTTCCGTGGACGCTGTAAACAAGGCCCTTGCCACCGGCAGCGGCATGACCACCACCGTCAACGGCCAGGAAGGCTGCCTGCGCGTGGCGGTGATCCCCTATGAGGTGGACGGCGAGCTGACCCTGGTGGTCCGCCTGGCGCCCGACACCGCTATGCAGCCCCAGTCCGCCGTGAAGGGAGTAGCCGAGGCGCTGCTGAACTACGAAGCCATTCAGATGGGCGAAAACAACCAAAACTTCTTCAGCGAGGGCAAGTTCGACCTGCAAGCCGCTGTGGACGCAGTGCTGGGTAGCGGCGTGGGCATGGACACCGTCCTCAATGTTATCACCGCCGAGGGCGACATCGTGGAGAGCTCCATCGAGGGCGGCAAGCTCCTGTGGACGGCTGACGACAAGGGCGGCTATGCTGTGGACGGCGGCTATGTGAATAGCCTGGATACCATCGGCGGCCAGCTCCTGAGCATCGACACCAAGTTTGACGGCACCCCCGTCTCCGTGGTGTTCACCCTGGAGGACTTCGACCAAAGCGCTTCCACCCTGCAAAAGGCCCGCAGCAATGTCCAGACCCTGAAGGATAAGGGCATCAACGCCTACCTGGATGACGGCAGCGTCAATGTCAGCGTGGATTCCAACCTGCTCTACGAGGCCCTCATGGGCTCCGCTCTGGTGTTCAGCCGTGCGGATGTGAACAATGTGACCGAGAACGGTTGGGACCTGTCCGAGATCGTGACCGAGCTGTATTACAGCCTCATCGATCCCGTGATGAGCGATGAGCGCACCACCACGACTACCTTCCAAAATACGCTGACCAAGCTGGGCATCACCCGGTATGATGTGACCAAGTATCAGCGGTTCTT
Source organism: Clostridium sp. CAG:413 (assembly GCA_963650985.1). GTDB lineage: Bacteria > Bacillota > Clostridia > Oscillospirales > Oscillospiraceae > Vescimonas. Next base: position 8,132 of record CAVJNL010000030.1, on the reverse strand, counting down.
CCGCATCGCCAAGGCGATCCTGCGGGATAGCTCCTTCTCCGATACCAAGGGCGACGCCACCAGCCTGGCTACCCAGCTAACCTTCGACATGACCAACCTCCTGGGCAAGATCGGTGACAAGGATCTCAGCGACATGGTGGCCCAGCGCCTGGCCAGCAAATCCCTGCATGGCTGCGTGAACCTGACGCTCACCCATTCTCAGAAATACGCGGCGGTTGTCATGTGCGCCCAGCGGAGCGCCAGCGGCCTGGTGAAGTTCATTCCGTCCTCTGCGGACTCCTCCTTCACTGTGACCCAGAGCAACACCGCCATCGTCCTGCTGGATGATTCCTGCAAGCAGATCACCGTGGGCGAGGGCTGCAACAATGTCATCATCGACCTCAACGGCCACAAGCTGGGTAAGGTCGTCAGCAGCGAGAACGACAGCGTGATTGTGATCAACAGCTATATCACCAAGGGCGGCCTGGATAATCCCGGCAATGCCACCGACGGCTCCGCCCTGGCGAAGCAGCTCTACACCGTGACCCGCTCCACCGGCGAGAACGGCGAGAACATCTCCGTGTCCCTGGTGCCCGATGCCTCCCTGTGGAGAGACATGGCTAAGACCCGCCGCAATGTGCTGGCCCTGGCCGCCGAGGCCGTGTCCGAGGTGGTCATGAGCTACGGCAGCACCACCAAGAAGGTGTCCGTGAACATCAACGGCACCAATGCCGTGCTGTATGACCTGCAGCTCAACGACTTTGCGGACATGGTGGACACCGCCTCCGTGGCCGGCACCGGAAACCTCCTGGTGGGCTGCCTGAACCTGGACGGCATCAACGCCCTGGCCAACGACATCATCCGCAAGCTCTTAGACTTCGATGGCATCAACACCGCCATTGAGAATAAGGAGGACATCGTTTCCTACACCGTCACTGCCATCGGCTTCGGCCTGCAGGCGGAGGTGACTGACGACGATTACATCAGCGTCAGCACTAAGGACGGCCAGACCGAGGTGGTGAACCTCAGTGTGAACCTAAACCAGAGCGAGCAGTACATCGGTGCAATCGACCGCATCCAGGGCATCCTCACCGTGCTGAATGACACCCTGACCGTGGACGAGAGCACCATGGTGGAGCTGCAGAAGATCCTGGTTTCCGGCGACCGCAGCGATGTGAATGTCAGCGCCGAGGGTGCGGCCACTGTGAAGGCCTCCATCGATGCCAAGCACAATGTCAATTATGTGATCTTCCCGACCATGATCGTGGCCAACAGCCTGCCCGCGGGCGACGCCCTGCGCGACGAGCTGGTGGCGGGCATCCAGGCTGTCCTGGACGGCAAGGGCCAGAACGCCCTGAAGACCGCTGTGGAAAAGGTGACCATCCAGCAGCTCTTCACCGCCCTGAAGGGTCTGACCGCCAAGCCCATCTTCCAGGCGCAGGCCAATAAGCTGGGTCTGACCATCACTTTGGACGACCAGAACTCTGCGCTGATAAACTCCTTCGGCGACCTGCTGTATGCCGCCGGACGCGTCCTCAGCTACGCCAAGATCAACGGCAGCAGCGGCACCCTGGCCGGCCTCAAGACCGACACTTACGGCGAATACAATATTAAATATGTTGACAAGATCCTGAACATCACCCGCAGCGCCCGGATGCTCACGGGCACCGCCAAGGCGACCTTCAACATCGACCTGTTGGCCGCCCTCTTCACCGAGGAGAAGGACATCGTGGTGAAGGATCACACCGGCGTGTACCTGTATAACGGCAACGACCTGGCCGAGGCCCTGACCTTTATCAACAAAGACACCGAGGGCGTGACCCTGGTGCTGAACAACAAGAGCCAGACCCTCACCGGCGACCTGGAGGTCAGCGTGCCTCTGACCATCGAGGGCTACAAGCTGAACCTGGACGGCCAACAGGTCGTGCTGAATGCCACCACCGCCAGCGTTACCATGAACGGCATCACCGCTGACATGGTAAAGAGCGGCGTGGACGGCTGGTATGTGGATGTGACCGAAAACAAGGCAACCCTCAAACCGTATGTAGCCAGGGTCAACGGCAATCTTTATAAGGAACTGGATGTTGCTTTGGCAATGCTGGATGGCAAGGGCACCCTGGAGATCCTTACCAATGTGACCCTGACCAAGGATGTGGAGGTCAAGGGTGAGCTGACCGTCACTGGCGCTGCTATGATCACCCAGGGCAGCTACAAGTTCGTGCTGAAGAACACCAACTCCAAGCTGGTGTCCGATGCGGCTCTGAATGTCACCACCGACCTCTCCGGCTATGTGGTCAACCAGGAGGGCTTCACCTACACCGTGGTTCTCGAGGAGACCCAAAAGGCCATCATCGTCAAGGGCCACAACGACTCCGTGATTTGGAGCGGCAACGACCTGTCCGATGCGCTCAACCATATTAACGACGACGCCGAGGGCGTGACCCTGGTGCTCAATAAGTCCCAGCAGCTCACCGGCGATGTGAATGTGAATGTACCTCTGACCGTGAAGGGCGAGGCCCTGGATATGAAGGGCCACAAGTTCGTGCTGAAGTCCGCTGACGCCAGCGTCACCATGGACGGCATCACCGCTGACATGGTAAAGAGCGGCGTGGACGGCTGGTATGTAGTCGTGTCCGGCAATAAGGCCACCCTCAAGCAGTATGTGGCTAAGGCCAACAGCGACTATTGCAAGACCCTGGAGGAGGCCATCAATAAGCTGAACGGTTCCGGCACTCTGGAGTTGCTCACCGATGTGACCATGACCTCCGACATCCAGGTCACCGGCGCTGTGACTGTCAAGAACGCCAATAAGATCACCCAGGGCAGCTACAAGTTCGTGCTGAAGAACACCAACTCCAAGCTGGTGTCCGATGCGGCTCTGAATGTCACCACCGACCTTTTCGGCTATGAGGTCAAGCAGGACGGCTACACCTATACCGTAGTCGCCAAGACTCCTGTGGTAGTAGATGGGGGCTATCTGAAGCTGGATACCCGTCCTGAGGGTATCGATGCGGATCAGCTGCAAACGGCACTGCGCAAGATTCTGAATAAACCGAATGCAACTGTTAAAGTGGACGCCAACGGCGTGGCCAGCACAGGGCTGGTCAAGAACGGAGCCTCCACGACTGTGACATCCGATAATGAAGTACTCAAATACACCATTATCATTATGGGCGATACCAACTGCAACGGTCGAATCGAAGCAGGCGATATGGTCCTGATGCGCAGACACTTCCAGGGAGGAATAACATTGACGGGCGCTGCATTTGAAGCTGCTGATACGAACCAGAACAAGAGAATTGAAGCAGGCGATATGGTTCGTAACAGAGTGAAGTTCCAAAAGTGGCCGGATTACAGTACCTGGGAAGGTATATACAGAGTTGACATTTAATGGTGTATAAAATGAAATATTCAGATGTGCAAAAATGGAGAGGTGTGAAGAAATGAGATTTGGCAAAAAAATCATTGCCACTGTGATCGCAGTGGTCCTGGTGCTGACGATTTCGATGGTCATGGCCAGCGCAGCCGGCTACACCGTGACGCCTGGCGGTAGCGTAAATGTTGTTCTTTCAAAGTCCGTGGAAGGCTTGAATGGTTCCGTGTCCTGCTCCGGCGGTGCCAGCGTGCAGTACAGCGCGAGCGAAGGTACCGTTGAGAATGGTAAGTACGCCATGGGCAATCCGGGCACTAAAACCGTAACCGCAAAAGTGACGGCCCCCAGCAGCGCAGCTGTCGGCACCAAATATGAGGTTACATTTGACTACGAGTGCTGGGATGCGGAAGGTCAGCTGATCGAGACCAATACTGCGACCTACACTGTCGAAGTCGTCAGCGGCAGCAGCGGCGGCAGCAGCGGCGGTAGCAGCAGCGGCAGCAGCAGCAGCGGCAGCAGCAGCACCACGCCCTCTACCCCCACCGTCAAGGTGGACCTGAGCAAGCTGCAGGAGCTCATCGACAAGGTCTCCAACCTCAAGAAGGACGGCTACACCGCCGATAGCTGGAACAAAATGGTGGACGCTCTGACCAAGGCCCAGGCGGCCCTGTCCAGCACCAGCCAGGAGGAGGTCGACGCCGCGACCAAGGCCCTCAGCGACGCGCTGGACGGCCTGGTGAAGGTGGATTACAGCAAGCTGCAGGAAGCCATTGCCAAAGCCAAGGACCTGGGCAAGGACAACGAGACCAACAGCCTGTGGCTGGCCCTGCTGGATGCCCTGACCAACGGCAACCTGATGCTCGGCAGCGATGACCAGGCCCAGGTGGATGCTGCGGCCAAGCAGATCAACGACCTGATCGACCAGCTTCAGGGCGGCGGCAAGTTCTGCAGCATTGCCATCCACAAGGTATGGCCCATCCTGTTCTTCATCAGCCTGGCGGCCAATGTAGTCCTGGTGGTGGTTCTTGTCAATAAGAACGGCACCAAGAAAAAGAACCAGGTGGATAACACCCCCCTGGTAGACTATGACATCAGCGACGACGAATAACTGACCTGCACCCTAAACCCGGCGGACACCTCTGCCTGCCGGGTTTAGGTCTGCATTGGGCACAAAGGAGAAGAAAACCGTGCTTGAGCAAGATTGGAAGCGAAAAGAATACGAGACCTGGGATGAGGCGTTTCACGGTCTTGCCCCGGTGATCCGCCAGCAGTCGGTGCGCGTGGCGGCCTACACGCAGGTGCTGTTCGTCCAGGCCTGCGAAAACGGCTTTGCCGCCGACACGGAAAAGGGCCGCCAGCAGATCACCAGCAAATATGCCGACCTTTCCTATAAGTGCGGCCTGTACCACCAACTGGGCAAGGCCCTGGTGCCGCCGGAATATCAGCTCTGGAGAAACGATTTCACCGACGAAGAGGTGGCCGTATACCGCAAATACACCACCGATGGCCGTGCCCTCATCGCCGCCCTCCAGGAGAGCAGCCTCTCCGCCAAGGAGAAGCACAGCGGCCCCCAGGACATCGACACCCAGAACATCCCCTGGCAAATGCAGCGGGAGAGCTGCCAGCAGCACATGGAGCGCTACGACGGCTCCGGCTACCCGGAGGGCCGCCAGGGCGGGGACATCAGCCCCATCGCCCAGATCGTGGGCCTTGCCAAGGAGCTGGACCGCCTGGCCGCCGAGACCAAGAGCGAGGACCCGTTCAAGGAGGCTTTCGAGGTGCTCCTGGCCGGGTCGGGCACCCTGTGGTCCCCGGAGCTCATAGCCGTGCTCCAGGCCTGCCGCAGCAAGTGCCGGGCCGTGTACAACAAATATGTCCACTACACCATGACCCTGCCCAAGACCATCCACCTGGTGGATAAGCGCAAGGAGCGCCCCATGGGCCTGCGCTACCGCCCCATGGTGGGCCAGGACGGCAAGGTGGTGGCGTACGAGGCCATCCCCTGGTTCGCCTGCGCGGCGGACCGCCCCGGCGAGACCGAAACAGCCACCGAAATGGCCGACCTGCTCTCCAAGGCGGAGCTGACCCAGGAGGTGGGTTTCTACCTGCTCTATGAGGCGGCGGACACCGTCCTGCGTATGCAAAACTGCAAGCTGGACACCCTGGGCGTGCTGGTGCAGACCCTGCCCGGCTTCTTCACCCGGGAAAATCAGATCCCCCGCTTTGGCGAACTGTTCGACGACCAGCCCATCGACCGCTCCAAGCTGATGCTCACCGTCCCGGCAGACGAGGTGGCGAGCGGCAGCAAGGGCCTGCGGGCCACCCTGAGCCGCTACATCCGCGGCGGCGTCACCCTGGTGCTGGATGGCTACGACCCCGACGCCCTGCCCCTGGACGAGGTGCGCGACCTGGGCTTTACCCATCTGCGCGTGAAGCGCGAGCTTTACATGCAGGAGAGCACGGCCAACGCCCTCACCGCCCTGCGCGACATGGGCTTCACCCTGCTGGGCGGCGGCGTGGACGATGCCGAGGTCCGGCACTGGCTCACCGCCTGCGGTGTCGCAGCCATGAGCGGCCCCATCACGGGCATCCCCGTGGAGGAGGACGAGCTGATCCGCGACTGCCTGTTCCAGGAACGCGGCTGAAATTAAATCACATCCCCACGAGCCGGAAGCAATTTGCTTCCGGCTCGTTATTTTGACGGAAGCAAATTTCGCCGGGGGGGGGGGGTGATCATAAAAAATAGCAAATCGCACAAAATTTCCTGCGAATTTTTGTAGTAGATCTCAAAAGAAACCTTTAAAAATTCATGGACAAAATACCCCTTTTGATATACAATAATGTTGTATTTCAATGGGGATGGTTGCCCTTTTTGCCGATTCCTGTCGGCCTTTCGCGTGAAATGGAACCGAATTCCAGGAGAGCGGATGGCCCCGATCCCACCACCCACACCGGGTCGGTGTCAGCGGCAGTGGGGGCAGCGTGCCCACAGGGGAGGCGATCCTCTCCCGCCGGAGCATACGCAAGCGAAACAGGAGAGGGGGCGCCCATGCCAAAGCCATTTGACCATATACCCGACGAGCTGAAGCAGGCGGCCCAGCGCCCCGACCCCGCAGAGAAGAAGCCCCCCGGCAAGTCCGGCGCGCCCAAGGCGGAGCCGGGCAAGGCCCAGTTCACGGCCCAGCGCCGCCACCGCCGCCCGTTCCAAAAGACCCGGGCCGGCGTCCCGCTGCCCAAGGCCGAGGTCAAGGAGATCCGCCGGGGCCGCAAAGCCCTGCGCAAGGAGCTGCGCAGCCGGGGCATAAAGGACAAGACCACCTTCGAGCTCTACGCCGGCGAGCAGGGCCTGTATTTCGACAAGCGCCGCGGCGGTATCCTGCTGTGGCTGCTCCACGGGCGCGGCCTCTGGGCGGCCCTGGGCCTGGCAGCGGCGGCCCTGCTGGTGTTCTTCCTCGTTTCCTCGGTGGCGAAAATGCGCGGCTTTTTCACCATCAACATGTCCGACGAGATGTTCAAAGACGGCTTCGTCCTCTCGGAAACGCCGGACTTTGCCCTCCCGTCCACCCAGCTCACCAGCGAGCCCGCCGTGGATGTGCCGTGCATCTCCGTGGCGGAGATCGCCCAAAATGTCAACGACATCGACGGCCCCCACAACACCAATTATTTCGCCTACACCTTCTACATACGCAACGAGGGCGACAACACCGTGGACTATGTTTGGGACCTGGAGCTGACGGACGAGTCCAAAAGCCTCAGCGACGCCACCTGGGTCATGGTCTTTGAGGACGGCGCCATGGAGTTTTCCGCCAAGGCATCGGCCACCGGCGGCGCGGAAGCGCTGCCCGCGTTCGATGATAATACCCGGGGCTACCTGGACCCGCCCCTGCGCCAGTTCGCCAAGGACCCCGCCCAGTATCAGGTGGTGGCCCAGCGTGGCGGCCTAACCTACTACCGCCTGGTGCCCACGCCCTTCGTGTCCGCTGACATCGTGCAGCAGGGCGGCCAGCAGAGCGTAGCCCCCGGCGATGTCCATAAATATTGCGTGGTGGTCTGGGTAGAGGGCGACGACCCCGACTGTACCGACGACCTGAAAGACGGCCACCTGGGCCTGGCCTTCCAGTTCCGCCTGGTAGACGAAGACCGAGACACCGGCACCGGCTGGCTGGACTCCATGACGAAGTTTTTCAAGAAGGAAAGTTAAGGCAATTGACATCCAACTAAAACGGAGAGTTCAATATGCAGAGCAAGCATAACCCGAAGCTGACTGCCAATGCAAGAGCGCTGCGCCAGAATATGACCCCGGAGGAGCGGCATTTGTGGTATGATTTTCTGCGTTCGTACCCGGTTCGTTTTCTGAGACAAAAGGTGATAGACTTTTATATCGCGGATTTCTATTGCAGTAAGGCAAGACTTGTGATCGAGCTGGACGGCTCCCAGCACTACGAGGAAAAGGATCTAATTAAAGATAGGATCAGAACAGAAAAAATCGAAAGAAGAAACCTGACTGTACTCCGCATACCCAATAATGAGATCAATCGAAATTTTGCAGGGGTTTGCGAATACATAGACAATTGCGTGAAAGGATCCCTCCGCCAGCCTGGTGCTGGTTTTGGGCAAGGGAAGATGGACGCAGAAAAAGGCCCCCTTGCCTAAAGGGGGCTGGCACGGCGGAGCCGTGACTGGGGGATTCCTCCCCGCACGAGGCCGGGAATAAACGGCCCCGATACCCCGCACGAATCCCTCCACCAACCTTCGGTTGGTCCCCCTCCCTTTAGACAAG
>CAVJNL010000029.1:0-19340 GCA_963650985.1 Clostridium sp. CAG:413 | reverse complement strand
TTTCGCACTGTCTCAGGCTCTATCCACCGCGACGCGCTCCGCGCTTGTGCTGCCCGTCCAAACAGGGCTGCCCCTTGCGTCTACCGTGCGGGGCGCCGGGGACGCCGGCCCCTACGAAATTCTATCGGTAAACGGTGTGTAGGGGCGGACGCCCCTGTCCGCCCGCCGGGCTTGCACCGCACCCTATGTAAAATCCCATGTCATTGCGAGGGCGCAAAGCGCCCGTGGCAATCCGCACACCCCACCCTAAAAAAATGCACGACCCTCCCGTGTCGTGCATTTTTCCATATTCGCAAAAACTTACAGATAATTCCGCATACCCTCGGTGGCGGTGCCCTCGTCCATGCTGAGGGTCACGGTGAACTTCACGCTGTTCATCTCGCTGAAACGATCCAGCCAGTGCAAAAAGTTCTCCGCATCGGACAGGTTGCCGCTGCCCACGATCTTGGAAAGGTTGTCCACAAACACATGGGAAATATCGTAATTGCCGGCGTACAGGCCGCTGATGAAGCCGCGCAGGCACTCAAAAGAATTCAAATTGTATTCCTTGCCATTGACCAGCCGCACGCTGGACTTAATGTCGAAGGTCATATCCGCACCGGGCTCGATGCAGACCACGCTGCCGTTTTCGGACTCCACGGCGCTGTGGATCAGGTCGATGAGCTGCTTTGTTTTGCCGGCGCCGTTAGCACCCATGATCAATCTAACCATAAGAGATCACTCCTTTGTCTATTTGCCATTACTATACCATACTTCTTCGCCATTGGCAATGGAGAAACCAAAATTCATTAAAACTTCACGAATTGTTTTCCGCCAGCCGTGCCCGCAGGCTCTGGCCCAGGTCCTCGTAGCCGGGCTTTCCCAGCAGGGCGAACATATTTTTCTTGTAGGCCTCCACCCCCGGCTGGTCGAAGGGGTTCACATCCAGCAGATACCCCGAAAGCCCGCAGGCGTAGCAGAAGAAGTAAATGAGCTCGCCCAGGGTGAACGCGCTCCGCTCCCCGCAGCACACGCGGATGTTGGGCACGTCTCCCTCCGCATGGGCCAGGAGGGTGCCGTCCATGGCCTGCTGCTTCAGGTCGCTCATGGTCTTGCCCGCCAGGAAGTTGAGCCCGTCGCCGTTTTCCGCGTCAAAGGGCACCGCCAGCTCCCCGGCCCGGGGCTGGAAGCGTACCACCGTCTCAAAGAGGTTTCGCCGCCCCTCCTGGAGATACTGCCCCATGGAGTGGAGGTCCGCGGTAAACTCCACGCTGGCCGGGAACAGGCCCTTGCCCTCCTTGCCCTCGGACTCGCCGTAAAGCTGCTTCCACCACTCCGCCATGAAGCGGAAGAAGGGGTCAAAGCAGGCCAAAACCTCAATTTCCATCCCCCGGTGCTGGAGCTCATACCGGGCCCCGGCGTACTGCCAGGCGGGGTTTTGGGCCATGTCCTCCCGGGCACAAGTGTCCGCCATGTCCGCAGCCCCGGCCATGAGCTGGTCAATGTCGATGCCCGCCACGGCAATAGGCAGCAGCCCCACCGCCGTGAGCACGCTGTACCGCCCGCCGATGTCGTCCGGCACCACGAAGCTCTCGTAGTCCTCCGCCGTGGCCAGGGCTTTTAGCGCGCCCTTAGCCCGGTCGGTGGTGGCGTAAATGCGCTTTGCCGCCTCCGCCCGGCCATACTTTTTCTCCAAAAGCTGGCGGAAAAAGCGAAACGCCACTGCCGGCTCCGTGGTAGTCCCGGACTTGGAGATGACATTCACCGAGAAGTCCTGCCCCTCCAGCAGGTCCATCACCTCCCGGAGCTGGTCATTGTCCAGCCCGTTACCCACAAAGTAGATGTTGGGCGTATCCTTCTTTTTCAGATTATAATTGGGCGAGCACAGGCACTCGATGACGCCCCGGGCCCCCAGATAAGACCCCCCGATGCCGATGACCACCAGCGCCTGGGAATCGCCCTGGATCTTCTTCGCCGCCGCCCGGATGCGTCCGAACTCCTCCCGGTCGTAGTCCCGGGGCAGGTCCACCCAGCCGGTGAATTCGCCCCCGGCCCCGGTGCCGCTGCGCAGCTTTTCATGGGCCAGCCGCAGCCGGGGCGTCAGCGCCGCCTCGTAGGGCAGCGGGATAAAGTGCCGCATGTAGGAAAGATCAACACGGATCATAGTCGTGCCCTCCTCTTTAGTCTTAGTTCTTACCCCTATGTTACATCTATTCAGGGGAAATTACAAGCAAAATTCCTCCCGCTTATCCCCCAAAAACCGCCCGCTGAAGCATATGCAGAAACAGACCGCCCCAGGTCCTCCGCTCCACGCCGTCCGCCGCCAGCAAGGGAATTTCCTGCAAAGCCTCGTCCCCGCAGCGCACCGTCAGCGTCCCCACCTGCTGCCCCTTTTCCACCGGGGCCGTGAGATTATCCGGCAGCGCTGTGTCATAGGCCAGGTTTCCCGCCTGGCCCTTGCCCACCAGGAGCCTGCTTTCGGCGGGGGCCAGGGTCACGGTTTTCGCCGTCCCCAGCTTCACCGGCACGGTCAGCGCCTCCGCCGGGGTCACCTCCGCCAGGGCGTAGGTGGAAAAGCCGTAGTTCAGCAGCGTTTTGGCGTCCTCAAACCGCTGCTGGCTGGTCTCACCCCCCAGCACCACGGCAATGAGCTCCATGCCGCCCCGCTCTGCCGTGGCCGAGATGCAGTACCCGGCGGCGTCGGTGGACCCGGTTTTCAGCCCCGTGGCCCCCTCATAAAAGCGAATGAGCTTGTTGGTGTTGGAGAGGCCGAACTCGCCGCTGCGAATGGTGTCCATCCATATCGTGGTAAAGCGCCGGATGTCCGGGTGACGCAAGATCAGCTCCCGACTCATGACCGCGATGTCGTAGGCGCTGGTTACATGGCCCTCTGCGGGCAGGCCCGTGGGGTTTACGAAGTGGGTGTCCTGCATCCCCAGCTCCGCGGCGCGGTTGTTCATCTGCTGCACAAACAGCTCCGTCACCCCGGCCACCTCCTCCGCCAGGGCCACGGCGGCGTCGTTGCCGCTGGAGATGCACACCGCTTTCAAAAGCTCCTCCACGCTGATCTGCTCCCCCTCGGAGAGGTACACCTGGCTGCCCCCCATGGACGCGGCGCCCGCGCTGACCGTCACAATGTCCTCATACTTGAGCTCCCCCCGCTCTATGGCCTCCATCACCAGCAGCAGCGTCATGATCTTCGTCACGCTGGCAGGCTCCAGCCTTTCGTGTTCGTTCTCGGAAAACAGCACCTGCCCTGTTTCCTTTTCCATCAATAGCGCCGCCTTGGCCTCCACCGGCAGCTCCACCGCCTCCGCCGCCGGGATGCACACCAGCACCAGCGCCAAAACCAGCGTAAAAACTCGCTTTTTCATCGTCCGCCCTCCCCAAATAAGCTGGCCTATCCTATGCTGCCAAAAGAAATTTCATGCTTCCTGACAAATTTCGGTTGCAAAGAGCAAAAAACTCTGCTATAATAGCTTTCGCAGTGCAGGGTTAGTACATCGGTAGTACATCGGCTTCCCAAGCCGAGGAGGCGGGTTCGATTCCCGTACCCTGCTCCAAAAAGAAAGACACCCATAGGGGTGTCTTTCTTTTTGGAGCAGCACTTATTCACTTTTTACTCCTCACTAAAAAAGAGCCTCGGGCCCCCACCTGAAGCTCTTTTTTATAGCCCGCTCTCACGGGCGTATCGCCGCCTCCGCCGCAGCCTTTCACATCACCGACAGCATATTGTACCGCTTCAGCATCTGAATATCCTCCCGTGACACACGCAGGTCCTGCAAGAACTCCGGCGTCTCGGCCTGGATGGTCTTGGACAGGAACACCTTGTTGGAGGTTGGCATAATGGGGCGGCAGGAGATACCGAAGTCCTGGCCCCACTTGGCCTCGGCGTTGAGATAGGACGCAGGGACGCAGACCAGGTAAATGTCCATCTCCGTGTCCCGGTTTCGTGTGATTATGTTGCTCAGGGCGTCATAGTGGCTCAGGGTGCCGAGATAGGTGTTTTCGCAGTTTTGGTACTGCTGGTAATCCTGAAAATTCATATACAGAGCCACCTCGTAGGTGTGGGGGCCGATCTTGGCGCGGATGTCGATGACGCTGCGGACCAGGCTATTGTTGCGCCCGTCGAAGTAGTACATATACAGCCGGTCTACGCCCCGAAAAAAGGCGGGCACGCTGTCGCCCGCCAGCTCGTCTGCGGGCATGGGCGCATAGTACAGCAGCTTTTCCGGCTGCACGCCCAGGGCATGGGCCACCTCGTACAGCGTCACCACATCCATGGCGATCTGTCCGCTCTCATACTTGGACACGGTGGCCCCGGTCTTGTGCAGTAGCTCCGCCAGCTCCGCGATCTTCAGCCCACGCTTTTTGCGGTAGTATTTGATCTTCGCTCCGATCTCCTCTGTCACTGTCATGGCACTTTCCTCAAAATCATATTTGGTTGATTTGGCTTTCTGTTTTTCATTATAGGTCATTGCTTTCCCCTGTGCAAGACAAAATTTAATTTTGGGGAAAGTTTTTTCGGCTTCGCGTTCTTGAAAAGTAAATGTGCCCCTTTGACCCGTGGGCATTTGCCTGCTATCATGGAGCTATCAAAGGAAAGGAGCGCTGCACCATGACTTATAATTTTGATGAGATCATCGACCGCCGCCACACCAATTCCGAGAATGTGGACGGCTGGCGGCCCTACATTTTCCATTGCGGACCGGAGAGGGTATTCCCCTACAAGGACGAGGAATTCATTCGGATGTGGGTGGCCGACATGGAGTTCGCCGTAGCGCCGGAGATCCGGCAGGCCATCATCGACCGCGTAAACCGGCAGATTCTGGGCTATTCCATCGTGTCCGACGACGGTTACTATGAAGCCCTGCGGACATGGTGTGAGAGGCGCTACGGCTGGTCGTTCCCCAAGGAGCAGCTGACCTTCTCGCCCGGCGTCATCCCCGCGCTGTATCAGATCGTGGAGGATCTGGTGAAGCCCACGAACGGCAAGGTGCTGACCATGACACCGGCCTACGGTTTCTTCCTCCACGCCTGCGAGTACAACGGCGTAGAGCTGGTGACTTCACCGCTGAAAAAGGAAAACGGCCGCTTCGAGATGGACTGGGCGGACTTTGAGAAAAAGGCGTCCGACCCCGCGGTGAAGGTGCTGATGCTCTGCAATCCCCACAATCCCACCGGACGCATCTGGACGGAGGACGAGCTGCGCCATATGGCGGAGATCATTGAAAGGTATCAGCTCTGGGTGGTGTCCGACGAAATTCACTGCGACCTGCTCCGCACCGGCTCGCGGCATATCCCCATGGGCAAGATCACGCCGGATTATGCACGGCTCATCACCTGCATGTCCGCCAGCAAGACATTCAATTTAGCGGGACTGCTGCACTCCAACATCATTATCCGCAGCGACGAGGAGCGCTCACGCTTCCAGGCACGGGACAAGAACATCGGCGCGGTGAATCCGCTGTCTGTTGCGGCACACAAGGCGGCCTACGAACACGGCGGCGCGTGGCTGGAGCAGCTGAAGGCCTATGTGGACGGCAATCTGAAGCTGGTGGATGCGTTCCTGAAGGAGAACCTCCCTGCCGCACGGTTCACCATTCCGGAGGCCACCTATTTCGCGTGGGTGGATTTGAGCAATGTGCTGCCGCAGGTGGCTGACCTGCCGGACTTCTTCGCCAACAAAGCCGGTGTGCTGCTGGAGGGCGGCGACGGCCTGTTCGTGGGCAACGCCAAAGGGTATATCCGCCTGAATTTGGCCATGCCCCGCGCCACGGTGCAGACCGGCCTGGAGCGCATCGCCCAGGCCATCCGCAAAGAACAGGCCAAACAGAGTGCATACCCGCACCGTAGCTGAACAGCGGCAGCAAAACCTGCGGGCAATCATAAAAGCTCCGAACAACTTCCGTTCGGAGCTTTACTTATTCACTAGTCTTCCCCGCACGAACTCCCGGCAAACGAGCCAACCCCTACCCCGCACGGAATCTCTCCACCAGAGCGCGGCTGGTCCCTTTAGGCAAGGGAGGATTTTTCCGTAGGGGCGACCCTCGCGGTCGCCCGCCCCACCAGGCAACAAACAACCCCTCCGTAGGGGGCGGCGGTTGCCCACCGTCGTGCCCGCCAATCGGCGGGCACTTCCTCGAAATCGGCTCGCTTCTTCCGCAACTGGCGGCGCTTCGCCGATTTCCCCGACGCCCCGTTTTACCGCCCTCCTTGAAATGCGTAGGGGCGGGGTTCTATCCCGCCCGCCTCCTACACAAGAATCAACCTTGCAGGGCGGGGCCCATGTGTCCCGCCGCCCACCGCACCTCTTGCAAAATACCCCAAAAAATCGTCCCGGACAGACCACCCCGTCCGGGACGATACGATTTCTATCATGAAATTTCTATCACAAAATTCTCCGCCACAGCATCCGATTCTCCTCAAACGCCGCCTCCACGCGCCCCCGGTCCTTCAGCCAGGCCAGGTACGAGCGCAGGGTGCTGCCCACCAGCACATACTGCTCAAAGCTCATCGCCAGCCCATACCCCGCGAAAAGCTCCTGCAAAATTTCCTCGAAGCTCCGTGGCTCTTCACAGAGCTGGGCGATCCGCTCCGCCACCTCCAGCACCTTTTCAATGTTGTACCGTGCCAGGTCCGCGATGTCCTCCGTCACCTCTGTGTGGGCCGGGACGAACACCCGCGCCTTCAGCTCCTGCACCATCTCCAGGGTCTTCAAATACCTCTCCACATCGTACAGGAACCCGATCTTATACTTCTCCAAAATCTCCCGGCTGGACAGGCAGTCCGCCAGGAAAACCACATCGTCCGGCGTGCGATAGCCCACCATGTCGAAGAAATGTCCCGGCAGGGGAATGCTCTCGAACCCCTCCGGCAGCGCCGCCTCCGTCAGCTCCTCCGCGCCGCTCTCCTGGGCCATCAAAAACTTATGCCGCAGGTCCTTGGGCGGGAAGCCGCCATAGAGGAACGACGGCTCCAAAACCGGGTGCCGCGTAAAGGCGCAGTCGATACCCGGGGCGTAAATTCTGCACCCGGTCTGCCCCTGCAAATAGCGGTTGCCGCCGATGTGGTCCGCGTGGGCGTGGGTGTTGTAAATGGCCCGGAGCTTCCAGCCGTTCTTGTCCAAAATTTGCCGGACCTTCCGCCCCGCGTCCTTGTCGCTCCCGCCGTCAATGAGGCAGACCTCCTGCCCCTCCAGCCGCACCAGGCCGATGTTGGCGGGGCTCTTGATGTAATAAGTCCGTTCCGTGAGCTGCATCAGTTCGTACATAGCTTTCCTCCGTTCTCGCTTACCGGCGCAAAATTCGTCCGGCCTTCACGCCGGTGCACTTGCCCTTTTCCACGGCCACCGCGCCGTCCACCAGCACATAGTCCATGCCCTCCGCCAGACAGCAGGGGTTTTCGTAGGTGCCGGGCTGGTGCAGCTTTTTCGGGGCGAACACATTGATGTCCGCGTCCATGCCTGCCGCCAGCACGCCCTTGCCGGAAAGACGCAAAACCTCCGCCGGCTTCTGGGTCATCTTGTGCACCGCCTGCTCCACCGTCAGCACGCCCCGCTCCTTCACGAAATGCTCCAAAAGATGCACAAATGTGCCGTACACCCGGGGGTGCAGCATCCCGTCCGTGGGGTAGGTGGAGTCGGAAATGACATTGGAAAGGGGGCTTTGCAGAATGGTCACAATGTCCTCCTCCGAGGCCATAAAGTCCACCATCGTAATTTCGCAGTGCTCCCGCACCAGCAGATCGCAGCAGCAGTCCAGGGGATTCTGCCCCCACAGCGCCGCAATTTCCGCAATGCTCTTGCCCTGGTACGGGTGATCCTCGGGACAGTGCAGGCTGGTGAGCCGGATCCCGTCCCACCCGGCCAGCTTGGCGATGTCGTCAAAGCCGTCGCCCCGGCGGATGCGCTGGGCCAGCTCCCGGCGCACGCCCTTGTCCTGAAGCCGCTTCACTACCGCCTCTATGCCGCCGGAGAGGAAGTCCGGGGGCAGAATGTGTATAAGCTGCGTGGACCCCGCCGTGTAGGGGTACACATCGCACCCCACCTCCAGCCCCTCCTCCCGGGCCGCTTCCAGCATGGAAAGCGCCCGGGGAATTTTCACCCCCCAGTTGTCCCGGCCCATGGCTTTTAAGTGGCTGATGTGAACGGGGATGCGCAGCGTCCGGGCCACCGTCAGCATCTCCTCCAGCGCCTCCAAAACGCCGCCGCCCTCCTGGCGCATGTGTACCGTCACGGGGATGTTCTGCCCCGCCAGCGGCGCCAGGGCGCGTATCAATTCTTCCGTGGTGTAGAAGCACTCCGGCGCGTACCCCAGTCCCAGTGACACGCCCACGGCCCCGTCGCCCAGGGCCTGCTCCATGGCCTTGTGGATGGCCTTGTAGTGCTTGTCCTCCAGCCGCTCCAGGGCGTAGCCCGCCGCGCTGGCCCGCAGTACCCCCGCGCCCACCAGCATCCCGGTGTGCAGAGGGGCCTCCGGCTGATTTTCAAAATAAGCCGCCAAGGAGTCCGTGGCCGCCCCGGCGGGCATCTCCCCGCAGATGGGCAGCAGATACGCGGCGATCTCCGCCCGGCGGCTGCGGCGGATAGGCGCGGCGGAGAGGCCGCAGTTGCCGTTTATGATGGTCGTCAGCCCCTGCCGCAGCTCCAATTGTCCGAACCCGGGCCGATAGGCCGCCAGGTCCGCGTGGCGGTGGATGTCAATGAAGCCCGGCGTCACCAGCTTCCCCTGGGCGCTGATGACCCGCCTTGCGTGGGCCCCGGGCAGGTCGCCTATCTCCGCGATTTTGCCGTTTTCCACCGCCACATCAGCGGCGTAGGGGGCCCGGCCGGTGCCGTCCACCACCGTGCCGCCCCGAATCAAAAGATCGATCATGCTTCGCTTCCTCGTTTCGTCATTTCATTTTTCATAAGGGGCAGCGTCACGGTAAACCGCGTCACGCCCTCCGCGCTGGTGCAGCCGATGCTGCCCCGGTGCCCCTGCACAATGGTCCGTGCAATGGCCAGCCCCAGCCCGAAGCTCTCGCCCCCGGTGCGGGACTCGTCCACCCGGTAAAATCGGTCAAACAGATGGGGCAGCTTCTCCGGCGGGATGGTCTCCCCCCGGTTTTCCACCCACAAAACGGCATTTCGCCCCTCTTTCCGCAGGCTAATTTGAATGGGCGAACCGGCCTCCGCGTACTTCACCGCGTTGTCCAGCAGAATGTCCGCCACCTGCCGCAGCTGCCCGCCCCGGCCCGAGACCGTCAGCTCCGGCTGCACCGTGTATTCCAGGGTCTTGCCGCTCTCAAAGGCCACCGGCTCAAACACCAGCGCGCTCTCCAGCACCGTGTCGGAGAGGTCCACCGCCTCCTCCGGCAACTTTGTGCCGCTCTCCGCCCGGGCCAGGGTCAGCATGTCCTCCACCAGGTCCTTCATCCGCAGAGACTCGGCGTGGATGTTGTCTAAGTATTGCTTGGATTTTTCCCCGTCCGTCTCACTGGCGGCCAATTCCGCCGAGGACAGGATCACCGTCAGCGGCGTTTTCAGCTCGTGAGAAGCGTCGGAGAGGAACTGCTTCTGCTCCTGCCAGGCCCGCTGCACCGGCTTCACCGCGAAGCTCGCCAGCCAGTAGCTGACCCCCGTCAGCACCAGCAGCGCCGCCAGGGAGGCCCCGCCCATCCGCAGCAGGAGACTGCGGATAGACGTCTGCTCCTGGGTGCAGTCGATGAAGGCCAAGCGCACCCCCAGCGTCCCGGTTCGGCGCATGAACCGCAGGGAGTAGTCCTGCAAAACGCCCTCCTGGCCGTCCCGGCTCAGGGCGTCCTGCACGATGCTTAATATCAGGTCCTCGTCGTCCAGGTCATAGTAGCCGCTGCCCGCCAGGCGCACGGTGCCGTCGGTGTACACATCCGCCACAAAGCAGGGCAGTCCCCCGCCGCTTCCGGGCAGGTTGCCGGACATCGTAGGCCCGTCCAGGGCCTCCCGCAGGCGGCTCTCGCTGGTGCGCACCATCTGATTCCGGGTGGAGAGGGCCACCACGGCCAGCACGCACACCAGCAGCACCGCCACCGCGATGACGCTGATGCCCACGATCTTCAGCCGTAATTTTCGGATCATTTCGCTTCCTCCAGGTAATATCCCACCATCCGCACGGTCTTAATTTGCACCGCCGAGCGGATCAGTGACAGCTTCCGCCGCAAAAAGGAAATGTAAACCTCCACATTGTTGTCCTCTGCGTCGGAGTCATAGCCCCAGGCCTTCAGCAGAAGCTGCTCCTTGGAGAGGATTTGCCCGCCGTTGCGCATGAGCATCTCCAGCAGGTCGTATTCCTTCCGGCTCAGCCGTGCGCTGCGCTCCTGGCAGCACACCTGAAAGGACCCCGGCTGTAATTGCAGGTCGCCCCAGCGGATGGTGTCGTCCACCGTGGCCGCCCCGGTCTGCCTGCGCAAAAGGAGCCGCACGCAGGCCAGCAGTTCCGGGGTCTCAAAGGGCTTGGTCAGGTAGTAGTCCGCCCCGTAGTCCAGCCCGTGGACCCGGTCGGAAAGCTCACTCCGGGCCGTGAGCATCAAAACAGGCAGTTGGCTCCCACTCTTGCGCAGCCGCTCCAGCACCGCGAACCCATCCAGCCCCGGCAGCATCACATCCAGCAGCATCAGGTCGTAGATACCCGATAGCGCGTTGTCCAGCCCCGCCACACCGTCGTAGCACACATCCACCGTGTACCCCTCCCGGTGCAGTAAGTCCTTCAAAGTCTGCGCCAACCGCTTCTCGTCCTCCACAACAAGGATCCGCATACCCGCGCCCTCCTAACATCATTTTTCCCTATTGTATACCGAAATCCCCCCGGACACAACCCCCGGAGTTTAGCCAATATTACCCCCCAATGCTTTAAGGAACATTAAAAAATGTATTCAAACAAAAAAACCGTACCCCTTGTAACCCTCCGTAGGGGCGACCCTCGCGGTCGCCCGCCCCACTGCACCCCTTGCCACACCCCCGTAGGGGCGACCCTCGCGGTCGCCCGTCCCCCCGCACATCACCCACCCCCATCTTTCCTCTATAAAAAATCCCGGGAGGACGAATCCTCCCGGTCAATCAATTCTATCCTATTCACCCCGCCAAGCTCAAAACCTCCGTCAAAAGCTGGGCCGTCCCGGCGGACACCTTGAATATCGCCGGCACATCGTTGTACATGGCGAAATACCCGTCCTCATAGCTGAACCCCACCTTCACCGTGAAGCTCCCGGCGGTGCCGTTGGCGGCGGTGTAATGCACCGTGGCCGTCACCGTGGGCTCCGTGAGCCCGCAGATGGGCAGCGCCCCGGAGCTGGGATTGTAGTCCACGCAGGACTCCAGCGCCAGCCCCTGGCCCAAAAGCTCCACCAGGCCCGCCAGCGGCTCGGACACATCCTTGCCCTCCGCCAGCCACATGCCGTCGTCGCTGCGCTGGGCGCTGACGCTGACACCGCCCCCCTGGGCCTCAATGCCCGTGAGCGCCTCCGCCGCCACCACCGGCACCGCAGGTATCTGCACCAGCTCATAAATATTGCGGTCCATCATCTGCACCAGCGCGTCCGGCACCACATAAATTTTCGCCGTGTCGCCGTCTCGGCACATATAGTACCCGCCGCCCTCTGCGGCGCTCCCGATCTGCAACGAAATGCCCGACCCATCCGCGTCCTTCACCTCCAGGGTCCGGTCCGGGGAATCCAGGTCATAGGTGGTGATGTCGCCGGGATCCTCCAGCGGCACCAGCACATTCAGGGCGTTAACCTGGTTCAAAAGCTCCTGCACCTTGCTCTGGTCCAGGGGGATGGTGGTGTCGTCCTTCCATTGCCAGTCCCCCGCGTCGTTGCGGTTAAACCGCAGGGTGTAGCTGGAATTTTTGTAGATCAGCTCCTGGGTAGAGGTGCTGACCAGCTCCGTGCCGTTGAGCGTACCGGCATCGGACTGCACCTTCTTCCCGCACCCCACACAAACCAGCGCCGCCAGTGCCAGGAGCCCTATAAGGATGAATATTTTCTTCATAGGATCCGACTCCTCGTTTCGTAATTTTCCCCGATTATAACAGATTTTCCCCCAAAAGGGAAGCCCCACGCAAAAAAGCCGCCGCAGCACCCACAGCGCCACGGCGGCTCCAATAAAAGCCTCGCAGAGTTTGCGCCCGCAGGCGCAAAAATTATGCGCGCAGCAGACTGCAAGCCTTTTGACATAAAATTCCGAAGGAATTTTAGCCAGTTAGAATGAGACCGTCTCCGGCTCCGGCTTCTGGCAGGCGCTGATGCGATCCACATACAGCACCGGCCCCTCGCCCTGATACGCCTCGCAGTTCTCCTTCTTCACCGTGGCGTGGATCTTCACCCAGTCCCGGTTCTTGAAGCGGTCCATGCCCTCGCCCTTGCACACCAGGGCCAAGAACTGCATGTCGTTCTCGCAGCACACCATGGCAAAGCGCCCCGGGCAGTCAATGCCCTTGTACTTCCGGGAGTGGCACATCACGGCCTTAAAGCTGACGCTGACCCCCTCATAGCGCTCCGGGTGGTCCATCAGGTCCACATACCAAATGCCGTAGTCCTCGTCCGCCACCTCCAGGTGCCCCGAGGACAGGTCAAAGGGCGTCATGTCGTCGGTCACATACTCCTCGCTGGTGCCGTCCTCGTTCTCCAGATAGATGTCCGCCCGGCGGTTGGCCATGCGCAGGTTCCGCTTGCGCAGGTCCTCCCGCAGCGCCTCGTTGCAGCGGTTGAAGATGATCATGTCGGCGTTGGACACCTTCTCCATCACCAGCTGCCCCATGTTTTTCAGATACGGCTCAAAGGTCCGCGCATCCATCAGGCAGATAATTTGGTAGAGTATCCAGTTCCCCGGCAGCCCGTCCCGGTACAGCGGCTCCATCATCCACATGCCGTTGTACTCGATGATCACCTGCTTGGGCCGATACTGCTTTTCCAGCTTCTTAAAAAGCTCCGGCGTCAGGTCCTTTTGGTCCTCCACCGTGTAGGTGAACACATTGAAAAGCCCGTGGGGGTCGTAGCCCTCCTCGCCCTCCTCGCAGCAAATGAGCAGGGTCTTGTCCTCAGCGGCAAAGCCGTCCTTGAGGATGCCGTTTATGAAATTCGTCTTGCCGGCGTCCAAAAACCCGGCAATGAGATATACAGGAATGTCCATAATTTTCTCTCCCTTACAGGCCGAAAAGCTCTTTCAGCTTGCCCTCGTCCAGCTTGGAGCCGATGACGCACAGCCGCCCGGTGTAGTCCGCCGGGCCGAACCGCACCTCATGCTCCTCGGGCACATAGTCAAAGTGCAGCCACTTGCCGCCCTGGCAGGGCACAATGCCCTTGGCCCGCAAAATCGCGCCGTACTCCCCGCCGTCCAGAGCCGCGAGAATGCGGTCAATGTCCGTCTCCGTAAAGGTCTTGGGCGTCTCGGCACCCCAACTGGTGAACACCTCGTCGGCGTGGTGGTGATGATGGTGATGGCAGGCGCACTCCGGGTCGTCGCACTCGCCGTCGTGGTCGTGGTGGTGATGATGCTCATGCTCATGCTCGTGTTCATCCTCGTCATGATGATGTTCATGTTCATCCTCGTCATGGTCGTGATGCTCGTGGTCATGATGATGCTCATGCTCATGGTCGTGCTCGTCATGCTCATGGTCGTGGTGATGGTGGTGATGCTCTTCCTCCTCGGCCTCGTGCTCGGCCCGAATGCGCTCCATCAGCTCGTCCGCCAAAGATACCTTCTCCATGGCCGCCAAAATGGTCTTGCCGTCCAACGCATCCCAGGGCGTGGTGATGATGGCCGCCCCTGCGTTCTTCTCCCGCAGCAGGGCCACAGCGGCCTCCAGCTTCTCGGGGCTCACCTTTTGGGTGCGGCTGAGGATGATGGTCCCGGCGGTCTCGATCTGGTTGTTGTAAAACTCGCCGAAGTTCTTCATGTAGACCTTCACCTTCGAGGCGTCCGCCACGGTGACGAAGCTGTTCAGCTTCATCTCCGGCACATCCTTCACGGTGTTCTCCACCGCCAGGATCACATCGGAGAGCTTGCCCACGCCCGAGGGCTCAATGAGAATGCGGTCCGGGGCGAACTGCTTCTGCACATCCACCAGCGCCCGGCCAAAGTCGCCCACCAGCGAACAGCAAATGCACCCGGAGGACATCTCACTGATCTGCACCCCGGCGTCCTTCAAAAACCCGCCGTCAATGCTGATCTCGCCGAACTCGTTCTCGATCAGCACCAGCTTCTCGCCCTTGTAAGCCTCTGCCAGCATTTTCTTAATGAGCGTAGTCTTCCCCGCTCCCAAAAACCCGGACACAATATCAATTTTAGTCATAACACGCGCTTCCTTTCTGACTTTTGTATATGAAAATAAAATGTATAAACCATATTTGGTATAAACCATATCCGTAGGGGACGATGGTCCTGTTGCGGTGCCCAAAATTTCTGCGCTGCCTTACGGCGGGCGCCCCCAATTTTGACCGCGGCCACTCGCTCCAGTCCACTGTCGTGGCCGCCAATCGGGGCACTTCCTCGAAATCGGCTTGCTGCATCCGCCACTGGCGGCGCTTCGCCGATTTCCCCGCTTCTTCTGCCACTGGCAGCGCTCGATTCGCTCCCCACATCGTCCCGCCCCACCGCACTTCTTGCAACGCACCCGTAGGGGACGATGCCCACATCGTCCCGCCGTAGCGCACTTGCAATAATGCGTCCGTAGGGGCGACCCTCGCGGTCGCCCGCCCACCGGCTACCAAGCTGTCCGTAGGGGCGGGGTTCTACCCCGCCCGCCGTCAGCGCATAAAGCCCTTGTAGGGTGGCACCTATGTGTGCCGCCGACCATCGCACTCATGGCGATCCACACCCTCGTCCCCTTATCTTATCCCATTTTCCAAAAAAAGCAAGGCTTCCCCTGTGAATTTTTTGTGATTCCCCCCACATCTTCTTTTTTCCTGTTGCCAAACGCGCCAAAATGGTGTAGAATAGTTCCATTGACAGTCCTCCGTGTGAAGCTGCGGAGCCGGTCTTGCGCAATGGATGCCCACGAATCATGTCAGGCGGGGAACCGAGCAGCATTAAGAGGGATCATTCATGTGCCGCAAGGGCGCCGGCCCCGTGGCTTCATGGGGAGGACTGTCTGCGTCCTGGCGAAAAATCTTCGATTTTTCTGCCAAGGGGCGGGCAGCCCGCTGCGCGCATAATTTTTGCGCTTTGCGAAAAAAATTCCACACTTGCGGGCTGAGCGGTATTTTCTCTCACGCGCATGTAGCGGGGAAAAATGATTTGATTTTTTCGCGTCTGCGGACGCGAAATCTGCGATGCTTTTATTAAGGGAGGCAGGTCCATGTATCAGGCGCTTTACCGCAAATGGCGGCCCATCACCTTTTCTCAGGTGGTCGGCCAGCAGCACATCACCGATACCC
The DNA here is from genome assembly GCA_963650985.1 of Clostridium sp. CAG:413. Classification (GTDB taxonomy): domain Bacteria; phylum Bacillota; class Clostridia; order Oscillospirales; family Oscillospiraceae; genus Vescimonas. Next base: position 3,965 of record CAVJNL010000029.1, on the reverse strand, counting down.
TCCAGCGCCAGGTGGCCGAGGGCCGCACGGGCCACGCCTACCTCTTCACCGGCACCCGGGGCACCGGCAAGACCACCTGCGCCCGCATTTTAGCCAAGGCCATCAACTGCCTTGCTCCCATCGACGGCGCCCCCTGCAATCAGTGCGAGGCATGCCGGGGCATCGACGAGGGCCGCCTCCTGGACATCACCGAGCTGGACGCCGCCAGCAACAACGGCGTTGACAATGTCCGCGCCCTCCGTGAGGAAGCGGTCTACACCCCCTCGGTGCTGAAAAAACGCGTATACATCATCGACGAGGTACACATGCTCTCCACCCCCGCCTTTAACGCGCTGCTGAAAATTTTGGAGGAGCCGCCGGAGCACCTGGTGTTCATCCTGGCTACCACGGAGCTGCACAAGGTTCCGGCCACCATCCTCTCCCGCTGCCAGCGCTACTCCTTCAAGCGCATCCTGCCCCAGGACATCGCGAGCCAGCTTCTCTACATCGCCGGGGAGGAAAAAATTGACCTGACCCCCGACGGGGCGGACATCCTGGCCCGGATGGCCAACGGCGCCATGCGCGACGCCCTGAGCCTGCTGGACCAGTGCCGCAGCTTTGAGGGAACACTGAACGCCGCCGCCATTTTGGACCTCCTGGGCCTGGCCGGTGGCGTGCAGACCGCCCAGCTCATGGGCCTGCTCCTAAAGCGCAATGCACGGGAAGCCCTGCTGCTGTTCGACAAGCTCTACCGGGACGGCAAGGACACCGCCGCCCTGCTGCGGGAGCTGTCCGACCTGTGCCGGGACCTGCTGATCCTGCGCACCGCCCCCCAGGGAGGGACCGCTCTGCTGACGGGGCTTTACGATGAAAAGACCCTGGCCGCCCTGGGCGCGGACGCCCCGGGGAACCGGCTGTTCTACATGGCGGAGGTCCTGGGCCGGACCCTGGCCCGGCTCAACGACAGCGGCAGCCTCCGCACCGAGGCGGAGCTGTGCCTGCTGAAGCTGTGCGATGAAACTCTCTGCGGAGACCTCTCCGCTCTCAACGCCCGCATGGAGCGCCTGGAAAAGGCGGCGGCCAAGAGCTTCCAGGCCCCCGCCCCGTCTTATATCCCGGCCCCCAACCCCGCCCCGATCACCGACCCGGCCCTGATTATGGCCCAGCCGGAAATGTCCAAGCCCATCCCCGCCGCCCTGGCGCCCCAGCCGGAGCCCGCCCCGGTCAGGCCGGAGCCGAAAACCGACCCCGCCCCGGAGAAAAATATCCCCGCCCCGCCCCCGGCAGACACCGCCCCGAAGCAGGCGGCCCCCGCCGGAGAGGACAGCGAAATTTGGGCCCGGCTCCAAAATCAGTATAAGGCTGCCCTGCGGATGGATAAGCGGGTGTTCCTGAACCGGGCCGGCGGCATTTTGGCAAACGGTGTGCTCACCGTCACCTGCCCGGACGATATGGTCAAAAAATATTTAGACTGCCCGGAGGTGAATCAGGTCCTCCAGAGCGTCACGGAGAGCGCCTGCGGCCACCCGGTGCGGGTGGTGTTCACCCTGGGGAAGGGAAGGTCACCAAATCAGCCCCGAAATGTCACCGCGCCGCGTCCCCAAAAGCGCACCGAAACTGCACCGAATTTCACCGAAACTGCACCGCCTGCCCCGGCGGAAAAGCCCGCCGAAACGCCCCCCTGGGAGGCCCCGCCTCCCTCGTCGGACCGCATGGACGAGCTGCTGGCCGAGGGCAGCCGACTGGATCATTTCAACATAAAATAATATTTAAAAAATAAGGAGAAACTGAACTATGGCAAAGGGTTACAGCGCAAGAGGCGGCTTCACCGGCGGCGCCGGCATGATGCGCCAACAGCAGCAGATGCAGCAGAAGATCTTGAAAATGCAGCAGGAAATGGAGAAGGCCCAGGCCGATGTGGAGAGCGCCTTCTTCTCCGCCACCGCCGGCGGTGGCGTGGTAAAAGCAACAGTCAGCGGCAAGCGCCAACTGACCGAGCTGACCATCCAGCCCGAGGCCGTGGACCCCGAGGATGTGGAGATGCTGCAGGACCTGGTCATCTCCGCCGTTAACGAGGCCATGCGTCAGGCGGAGGACGCCCTGGAAAACAGCATGCAGAGCTTCACCGGCGGGCTGAATTTCCCCGGCTTCGGCCTGTAAAAAAGAGAACAAAACATCCCGCAACAGTGCGCGCTGCGGGATGTTTTTCTGTAAATTTCAAACTTTTTGGAAAGTTATGAATAAGTGCGCACCACGGCGGCGACCTTGCCCAGGATGGAGGCGTGGCGGCCATCGATGGGACTGTAAGCATCGTTTTCGGGCAGGAGCCAGACCTGACCGTTGCGGCGGGAGAGGCGCTTCACCGTGGCCTCGTCCTCCAGCAGGGCCACCACGATCTCACCGTTCTGCGCGGTCTTCTGCTGGTGGACCACAACCAGGTCGCCGGGCAGAATGCCCGCGTTCAGCATGGACTCGCCCCGGACCCGCAGGGCGAAAAATTCCCCGTCCCGCCCCTGGGTGTCGAAGGAGATATAGTCGTCAATACATTCCTGGGCCAAAATGGGCGTTCCGGCGGCCACATCGCCCAGCACCGGCACCCGGCAGGGCATGATCTCCGGCTCCTGCGCCGCCGCCCGGGGTGCGGGTGCGGAGGCAAAAGCGGGGGCGGCGTCGGGCCGCTCCACCAGGGTCAGGGCCCGGCCCTTGCGGCCATCCTTGCTGAGATAGCCCAGCTCCTCCAGGTGCTTGATATGAAAATGCACGGTGGACGGGGACTTCAGCCCCACGGCCTCGCCGATCTCCCGGACGGAGGGCGGGTAGCCCTGGGTGCGGATGAAGGACGCGATATAGTCGTATATTTTCTGCTGCATGGCGGTCAATTTCTGCATACGATCCCCTCCTGCGTTATGTTCTTCATTAGTATAACACACATTTTTTCAAATTGCAACAACTGTTCGAGCAATTTTTTGAATTCTTTTTGCTTTTTATGCTTGCAATCGGGGAAAGAATATGCTATGATGATAAATACTTGATGGATAATATGCCGAATGGCATCCAAAAATATGGAGGGAAGAAAAAATATGTTGATCGCTGTTACCATCGTGCAGCTTTTGGCTGCTCTCGTTTTGATCCTGATCGTGCTGTTCCAGTCCGGCAAGAGCCAGGGCCTGTCCGGTGCCATTGGCGGCATTGCCGATTCCTATATGTCCAAGGGCAAGGCCCGCACCGTGGACGCGAAGCTGGCCAAGGCCACCAAGTGGGTGGGCGCGGTGTTCGTCATTTTGACCCTGGTGCTGGATTGCATGGTCGCCGCCGGGGTGTAATCGGCGCGGCGTTGATATGTGAATAGGGAACCGCCCGAAGCTGAGGCTTCGGGCGGTTTTTTGTGTGTTGGGGGATTCTTCCACGCACGGACTTGCAGGAAAGGAATTGCCTTTTACACCGCGAGTATCCCTCCACCAACCTTCGGTTAGTCCCCCTCCCTTTAGGCAAGGGAGGCAACGGTTTTCCGGGGTTGCGGTGCAAGTCCGGGCGGGCGGACAGGGGCGTCCGCTCCTACACACGCACAAAAGGTACAACGGAAGTCCGGGCGGGGTAGAACCCCGCCCCTACGGAGGCATGGCAAGGAGTGCGGTAAATGGGTCGTCGGGGACGCCGACCCCTACGGATGGGTTACAAGGGGTGCGGTGGGGCGGGCCGATGTAGGCATCGGCCCCTATGGAATAGGGCGTAGGGGCGACCCTTGCGGTCGCCCGAGCCTGTCGAAAAACCCTCCGGGTTTTTCCGACAAAAGGCTTGCAGTCTGTTGCGCACATAATTTGTCCGTCTGCGACGGACAAATTCCACACTGGCAGCCTGAGAAGTATTTTCTCAGACTGCCGATAAAGCGGTTAGATCCTCGATAACGGTAAGGAAGGGAGTGTGAGGGAAACCCAAGAAGGGTGTCCCTCACCATTGAAATGAATAGTTTTTGAAACTTTTCAAAG
>CAVJNL010000028.1:3155-20793 GCA_963650985.1 Clostridium sp. CAG:413 | reverse complement strand
CCCCGATTGGCGGCCACAACAGTGGCCGGGAATCGGCTGGCACGACGGTGGGCAAGAGAGCCCCGCCCCTACGCACCACAAGAAACTGCCGCGCCGGGCGGACAGGGTCGTCCGCCCCTGCAGTCCCTCACTCGTAGGGCGGGGCGCCCCCACCCGGTCGCCCGCGCATCAAACCACGCACCAAGAAAAAAGAGGCAGCAAAAGCCGCCTCTTTTTCTTGTATGCAGAGAATCAGTGATTCCTGTATTGCATCCAGGTCAGCACATCATTTTCAAACTTTAGTGAAATGACGCCTCCATTTGACATATCGACAAGGCTGATCCCACCCTGGGAGCCTCTGCGAGTGTCGACCCCTAAACGATATGCTGTGGTGCCATCGGGAAATTCCACAGGGGTCCAAGAAAATGCTGCAGGGGAATGGTTGGCAACCGTCTGGGCCCAGGGCGTCATTTGAAGCTGCGCATAGACCTGCTCCCGGGTCATGCCGGTCATCAACCCGCAGGCGGAAAATGTAACGAAAGGCGATTCCAGATTATAACGATCTTTAGGATTGGCCTGCATGTAGCTGTCAAGAGTCATGCTGCCGAATTTGCCGGTGCTGACCAGAGCATACAGATTTTCGCTTGTGCATGTAAATATCCATTCAAAGAAAGCCTCGTCTCCCATTTCCGCAGCTTTTTCGGGGAAGGCATTGTAGAACACATCCATGTCCTGCGCGTCCCTCAAGTCATAGACCAGGATATTACTGCCCCAGTCCTCAAAGGGGGAGACATCAAAATAATCATTTAAGGAGACAGCGCCATCAAAGTAGTATTCGTTGATACCCAGCCCTTCGTTGCCGGTGGCGGCGGTATAGTCGGCGTACACCTGAGCCTGCCCCTCGGCATCACCCAGCAGGAAATAGAGCTGCGCCATGCGGGTATAGGCGGTCCAAATGTCAGCTTCGGTCCAGGTCTCGGTTTCCTTCGCAGCCACAGCCTTTTTCAGCCCCTCTATGCCGCCGGAGAGGTCGTCTGCGTAAACCAACTGCATAGCGGCGTCATATAGTGCGCGCCCATCAGTGGCAGCGCCTCCACCGCAGGCCGCCAGCGGCAGCACCATCACCAATGCCAAAATCAGTGCGATCCATCTTTTCATACTTTTTCCTCCTGTTCACTTTTTTCGCCCGGGCACACAAACAAAATTTACAGTTCCTACCATAAAAATGCGTCCCGTCGTAGTATATTTATAAAGATAACACATATATCTATAAATGTAAATACCGCAAAGGAATTTTTGATATAGTAATAAAAAACATTTCGAGGTATTTCTATGGATATAGGCAAACGCATTGCGGAGCTGCGTGTAAAAAAGGGATGGACTACCAACAAGCTGGCCAATATGAGCGGCGTATCCCAGAGCTTTCTGCGGGCGGTGGAGCTGGGAGAAAAGGGCATATCGGTGGAGAGCTTGGCCGCCGTCTGCTGGGCGCTGGATATTTCATTGGAGCAATTTTTTGCCCAGCCGGAGCCGGGCGACGCGCAGGCCCAGCTGGTGCGCCGGGTACGCCAGCTCACGCCGACGCAGCAGCAAGCCCTTTTGGATTTTTTGAATACATTTTCCTAACAAAAGAGCGTCCGGGACCCTGTCCCGGACGCTCTTTTCACAATATATCCCTCACAAATAATTCAGCGGATCCACCGCAGTCCCGTTGATATACACGCCAAAGTGACAGTGGCTGCCGGTGCTGATGCCGGTGGAGCCCATGTAGGCGATGAGCTCGCCCTTGTACACATGGTCGCCCACGCTGACGGCCAGGCTGCTGCAATGGGCATACAGCGTCACCATGCCGTTGCCGTGGTCAATGCGGATGCGGTAGCCGTAGCCGCCGTCCCAACCGGCGGCGATGACCGTTCCGCCGTCCGCCGCGTAGATGGGCGTGCCCCAGCTGGCGGCAATGTCCAGGGCCCCGTGGTTCGAGGACGCCCCGGCCACATCAATGTCACGGTAGCCGAAGTAGGAGGTAATAATGCCGCTGCAAGGCCACCGCAGGCTGCCCGTAGCCGCCCAAGAGGGCCGCTCCTTGGTGCCCCGTGCCTGGAGCTCCGCAATGGGTTGGCTCAGCGTCACCGCCGCCACCACATCCCGGCTCACTTCCGCGCCGTTGATGTAGGTCACATTGGCCGTCACATCCTCCTTGCCGTAGGTGCCCGCCTTCAAGACCTGGTAATCGCCCTCATAAATGGACGAATCATCCTGGTATTCCACGCTGTACGCCACATCCTGCAAGTAGTTCTGCCGCTCCACATCCACCACCGTCAGATAGGGCACCGCGTTGCTGATGGTCAGTGTGTCCCCGGCGTGGAGCATGTCTGCCTGGTAGCCGGGATTCAGGTTCTGCAGCGTGTTCACCCCCATGTCATGCTCCATGGCGATGTCGTAGAAGGTGTCCCCCGTCTGCACCGTGTAGGTCACGGCCCCGGCCTTGGTGGCATTGAGCTTTTCGGCGATGTAGCCCAGGTTCATCATCAGCTCCGCCGTGGTGTATTCCTGCCGTATCTCCGTTTTCTCCACGAAGTAGCACTCCACGGTACGCTCAGTAATGTACCCGGTCTTTAGCTGCTCCAGCAGCTCCTCCATGGCGTCCTCGTACTCCGTGGCCGCCACCGGCTCCTCGTCCACATACAGCACATAGCCGTAGGCCACCTTGCCAAGCTGCTTGGAGAGCCGGTTTTCAAACTCCTGCCGCGTCTGCACGGTGCTGCGCAGCACGATCCGCGTCTCCTGCTGCAAAAGGCTGGTGTCCACGGCGTAGCTCTCGTCGCCCAGCACCTGGCGCGTAATCTCCTCGATGTTGGCCGCCGCCGTGCGCACCGCCCGCTCGGAGCTGGTGGTGCCCAGACTGATGCCGTCGTAGGCCACATTTACGCCGATGGTGTATAGGCTCAGCACCACCGCAATGGCCGCCACAGCCACCGCCGAGCTGAGAAACAGCGCCGGATGCAGCCGCATTTTTTCAAATAGCGCCCGCCGCCGACTCCCGGAATGAATACTCCGCCGCCGAATGCGGTACAGCCTCTCTCGAAACCGGCTGGTGAACCGGGGGATGTTCCCCCAAATAAACAGCACCAACTGGGCCAGCCGGTGGTCCGACTCCGGGAACCGCCGTGCCTTGCGCTCCCGCCCAAAATACCGCAGGGCGTCCCGCGCCTGCTTCCGCTTGCGCCCGAAAAAGCGCAGGATCCGCCGCACCAGCCCCTGCAAGTCGGTGCAGTGCTGCAAGAGGTCCGGGTGCTCGCCCAAATACCACAGGATCCCTCCCGGCGCCTTGCCGCGCCGCTTCTGATCGTTCATATCTATATCCATCCTAAAGGTTACAAAATAGTTACAAACCAATCATACCCTATTTCCCCGCCTCCGTCAAGGAAAAATGCGCGGAAAATTTTGCAATTCTGTAAATTCTCCCGAAAAAAATCATTTACAATCCGTATAAAATGCGGTATAATTTACTTCCTGTATAAGATAAAGAGAGAGGAAAGAGGGTACTCTATGGCAACGGATTTCTCCCGGACCCTGAGCCTGCTGCGGCAGGAGCGGGGCATCTCCCAGCGTAAGGCGGCCACGCAGCTGGGCATCTCCCAGGCACTTTTGAGCCACTATGAAAACGGCATCCGCGAGCCGGGCCTGGCCTTTGTGGTGCGGGCCTGCGACTATTATCAGGTGTCGGCGGACTATCTTTTGGGCCGCACCCTCAGCCGGGACGGGGCCATCATCGTGGCCGACGACCTGTACGATTCCACCGATGAAAAGGGCAATCTGCGCGGCAGCATCATGGCCACCCTGCAAAAGAAGCTGGTGGTGAACACCGCCAATGTCCTCTTCGACCTCCTGGGCAAAACCGGCAGCCGCCCCGCCATCACCGCCGCCGGCGACTACCTCAGCGGCGCCATGTACCTGCTCCTGCGCCACCTGTACCGGCGCGGCAAGGGCAACGAGGAGCTCTTCGGCGTGGACGCAGGTTCCTTCGACGCCGGAGCCGTAGAAGCGGATATGGCCGTCAGCCGCATGCGCTACCAGCGGGCCCTGCAAGCAGACCCCTGCCCCCCCATGACCGCCGAATCCCTAACCGCCTACCCCGGCCTGGGCCAAAGCGTAGCCCAGGTCGTCCATAACACCGACGAACGCTGCAAAAAACTCCCCTAATAATTATGATAATGTAGGGCGGGAACCATGTGTCCCGCCGCACCGGACCCGTACCGCACCCCCACAACCCCGTTGCCTCCCTTGCCTAAAGGGAGGGGGACCAGCCGCAGGCTGGTGGAGGGATTCGTGCGGGGCAAACGGTAATTCATCCCCCGTAAGTCCGTGCGTGGAACTGTGTAGGGGCGGACGCCCCTGTCCGCCCAATGTACCGCACCCCCGGCAGGGCACACGGGCCCTGCCCTACAAAAAATATACCGTTGTAGGGCGGGACCCATGTGTCCCGCCGCCCACCGCATTTCTTGTAACCTGTCATTGCGAGGCCAGTGCGCACACTGGCTGTGGCAATCCGCATCCCCCGTCCCCAAAAACCTTTTCGCTATTCACTTTTCACTATTACCTTAAATCGTCCCCACCTTCCCCCTTAAAATTTTCCCCACCGGAGGTCAAAATCCATGTTCGATCAATCCCACATCCGCAATTTCTCCATCATCGCCCACATCGACCACGGCAAGTCCACCCTGGCGGACCGCCTGCTGGAAAAGTGCGACGCCGTCCCCGAGCGCGAGATGGAAAACCAACTCCTGGACAATATGGACCTGGAGCGCGAGCGGGGCATCACCATCAAGTCCCGCGCCGTCCACCTGTTTTATAAGGCCCAAAACGGCGAGACCTACGCCCTGAACCTCATCGACACCCCGGGCCATGTGGACTTTAATTACGAGGTCTCCCGCTCCCTGGCCGCCTGCGAGGGCGCCGTTCTGGTGGTGGACGCCACCCAGGGCGTGGAGGCCCAGACCCTGGCCAACACCTACCTGGCCCTGGACCACGACCTGGAGATTCTTCCCGTATTCAACAAGATCGACCTCCCCGCCGCCGATCCCCTCAAGGCCAAGCAGGAGGTGGAGGACATCATCGGCCTCCCCGCCCTGGACGCCCCGGAGATCTCCGCCAAAAACGGCGTGAATATCGACGCGGTTTTGGAGGACATCATAGCCAATGTCCCCGCCCCCGGCGGAGACCCCAACGCCCCCCTCCGGGCCCTGGTGTTCGACAGCCAGTATGACCCCTATGTGGGCGTGGTGGTCTATTTCCGCATCCGCCAGGGCACTTTGCGCCGCGGCCAGACCATCCGCCTCATGGCCACCGGCGCCCAGTATACCATCCTGGAGTGCGGCTACCTAAAGCCCCTGGGCAACGAGCCCACCGATGCCCTCCAGGCCGGCGAAGTGGGCTACTTTACCGCCTCCATCAAGAGCGTCAAGGACACCCGCGTGGGCGATACCGTCACCGACGCGGCAAACCCCGCCCCGGAGCCCCTGCCCGGCTACCGCCCCGCCCAGTCCATGGTCTACTGCGGCATCTACACCGAGGATGGCAGCAAGTACCCGGACCTCCGGGACGCCCTGGAAAAGCTCCAGCTCAACGACGCCTCCCTGACCTTCGAGCCCGAGAGCTCCGTGGCCCTGGGCTTCGGCTTCCGCTGCGGCTTTTTGGGCATGCTCCACATGGAGATCATTCAGGAGCGCCTGGAGCGCGAGTTCAATTTGGACCTGGTCACCACCCTGCCCAGCGTCATTTACCATGTCTATAAGACCGACGGCGCCCTGGTCAAGGTGGATAACCCCCATAATTATCCCGACCCCGCCGTCATCGAGCACGCCGAGGAACCCTATGTAAAGGTCTCCATCATCGCCCCCAACGAGTATGTGGGCAACATCATGCCCATGTGCCAGGACCGCCGGGGCGAGTTCAAGGACATGCAGTACCTGGACACCCACCTGGTGGAGCTGCACTATCAAATGCCCCTGAACGAGATCATCTATGATTTCTTCGATACCCTCAAGGCCAATACCAAGGGCTACGCCAGCCTGGACTACGAGCTCTCCGGCTATCGCGCCAGCGACCTGGTAAAGGTGGACCTGCTCTTAAACGGCGACGGCGTGGACGCTCTCAGCTTCATCGCCCACAAGGATAAAGCCTACCCCCGTGCCCGCCGCCTGTGCGAAAAGCTGAAGGATAATATCCCCCGCCAGCTCTTCGAGGTCCCCATCCAAGCCGCCATCGGAGGCCGCATCATCGCCCGCGAGACCGTAAAAGCCATGCGAAAGGATGTCCTCGCCAAATGCTACGGCGGCGATATAACCCGCAAAAAGAAGCTGCTGGAGAAGCAAAAAGAGGGAAAAAAGAAGATGCGCAATCTCGGTACCGTCCAAGTCCCCACCGAAGCCTTCATGGCCGTGCTCAAGTTGGACAGTGATTGATCTTTTTGCCTTCCGCGAGCGCCGGCGAGCCCGCCGCTGTGCGGCGTGAGTTGAAATAAACCTCACCTGTGAGAGAATCGAAGATTCTCAGACTGCAAGCCTTTTGTCGGAAAAACCCGGAGGTTTTTTCGACAGGCTCAGAATCGAAGATTCTTTCACAGGTGAGAAGAAAATGCGGAATCTGGGCACGGTCCAAGTCCCCACCGAAGCCTTCATGGCGGCGCTCAAGCTGGACAGCGATGGATGGCCGGCAGATTTCCGCAGGCATTTTGCCGCAAAAAATATGGGAGAGTGGATCCTTTGAATTTTTCGTCTGTTATTTTTCTGTTTTTCATGCTGCCGGGCTCGGTGGTGCTGTATGCGCTGGTCAACCTTGTGTCGCGGCGCAATATCACGGCGCTGAATATATTGCTGTGCGTGCTGTCGCTGGCGTTTTATTATCCGGCGGGCCTGCCATCGCTGCGGGTGGTGCTGGGCCTGGTTTTCGGCAATTATCTCATTGGCTATATCGCCCGGATGTCCAAATATATATATATATATATATATATCGGGATCGTTTTGGATGTGCTGGTGCTGGCGGTGTACAAATATCCGCAGGCCATTGCCTCCGCGCTGGGGAGCAGCGAGCCGCTAACGGCGCTGTATCCGCTGGGCATCTCCTTTATCGCCTTTCACTGCATTTCGTATTTGGCCGACCTGCTGCGGAAGGAGACGCAGCTGCCCGTTCAAAACGAGGCAAGGGAGTTTCTGCTGTTTTCAACCTATCTGCTGTTCTTTCCTAAGATCACCCAGGGGCCCATTGTGCGCTATGCGGACATGCGCCCGGAGCTGGAGAGGCGGCACTTTACGCTGGCGCAGGTCAGTGCCGGGTGCCAGCGAATATTGGTGGGCCTGGCGAAAAAGGTGCTGCTGGCCGATCAGCTGGGCGCACTGGTGAGCACCATGCCGCAGCCGGGACACATGGACGCGCCCACGGCCTGGCTGGGCGTGGCGGCGTATGGGTTTCAGCTGTATTTCGACTTTTCCGGCTATTCGGACATGGCCATCGGCCTGGCCGGGGTGTTTGGATTCCGGTTTAAGGAAAATTTCAATTTCCCCTATCTGAGCAAGTCGGTGACGGAGTTTTGGAAAAGGTGGCATATTTCCCTGGGCAGCTGGTTTCGGGAGTATGTGTATATCCCCCTGGGCGGAAGCCGCCGGGGCAGCGTATATCTGAATCTGTTCATTGTGTTCCTGCTCACGGGTATGTGGCACGGGAATACCAATATATACATATGCTGGGGTCTGGCCTACGGCATTTTGTGCGTGATAGAGCGCACGCCTTGGTTTCGGCGCGTGCAGAGCAGGCGGTGGTTTCCGGCGGTGGGCTGGCTGTATACGACGCTGGTGGTATTCATTGGGTGGCTGTGCTTCCGGCTGCCGGATGTGCGCACCTTTATACTGTATCTGAAAAATATGCTGGGGGTCGGCGTGGGAGAACTGTCCTTTACCTATGCATATTTCCTCACGGCCAAAACCGTGACGCTGCTGGGCGTGTCTGTGCTGGGCATTTTCCTGTGCAGCCGGGCAGGGGTACGGGCGGCGTATCAAAGGGCCATGCAGCGGCCGGTATGGGTGTATCTGAAATACATTGTGCTGCTGGCGCTGTTTGCGCTGAGCTACACGGCTATTTTATCCAATGGATACACGCCGTTTCTCTATTTTCAATACTAAGGAGGGGACCGCATGAAAAAAGCAAATTTATTTTTCCTGGCGCTGTTTGCCGCGTGCATTGCGGTGCCCCTGGCATGCTTTAACACCGAAAAGGATGTGGTTTCGGACATCAACAACGCCAAGCTGACGGAGCTGGACTTTTCCGATGGGCTGGACATGGACAATGTGATGGACTATGTGAACGACCGCATTGGCCTGCGGAGCGAGGCGCTGACCGCCTATCAGGTGCTCAATGACCGGTTGTTTGGCGAGATGGAGCACCCCACCTATTGCTACGGAAAAGAGGGCTATGTATTCGGCAAGCTGCAGGAAAACAAGGTGGATGAGGCGTTTATTCGCGCATTCTGCGACTATCTCGGCCGCATACAGACCTACTGCGAGGAGCGGGGCGTCCCGTTTATTTACGTCGTCACCCCGGCTAAGGCCACGGTGTACACCCAGTACCTGCCGGAGGGGTATATTTATAACGACAAGCTTCTTGACTGCCTGTATGAAAACCTGGAGCGCTGTGGCATAAACTATGTGGACAACGCGGCCTACCTGAAGGAGGTGGCCCGGGAGGAGCAGATATTCAATGTGAAATTCGACTCCAGCCACTGGAACGACCTGGGCGAGTTTTACGGAATGAACAACATTCTCCAAAAGGTGCGCACCTATTTCCCCGCCGTGCAGCTGCTGCAGCTTACGGACTATGAGATCGAGCAGGTGGAAAAGACCTCGCTGCCCGTTTCGCATTTTGCTATCTCCGAGATGGTTCCGTCGTTTCACTATACAAAGTCGGACAGGGTGACCTATCTGGAGGGGTTTGACGACATTCGCCTTTCACCGCAGCACCAAGTTTTTTCCGCTTCGCAGACGGAGCAGGACGGCGCGGCGCTGCCCTCGGTGCTTTTCTTCCACGGATCCTATTTTAACCGGAACATCGGAATGTTCAATTTTGCCTTTGGGCAGGAATACTCTGTGCATAACTATCAGAATGTGCTGGATTTTGAATACTATTTTAATATTTTCCAGCCGGACTGCGTTATTTTTGAAACGGCGGAGTATGCCACCACCTCCGCCTATTTTTCCCCCGAAAAGATGGAGGGGAAAACGCTGAATCCCACGCTGGAGAGCCGCGACCTGACGGCGGCGCACACGGTGACGGTGGCGGAGGGCGCGGCGGCGGAGCTGCCGGATCTGGGCTATCAGCAAAACCAGGGCAGCCGACTGGTGACCATGACCGCCTCGGTGGAGGCGGGGTACAGCTATGGCTACTATGTCAGCGGCGGCTGCACCTATGACCTGGAGCTGAGCGAGGGCGCACTCTCCGTTACGGCGGACGCACAGCGGTCAGACCTGCGCAGCGGCACGATATATCTTTTTAAATGATCCGTCGGGGCATTCCCGCTGGACAGAGTGCGAATTTGGTAGTATAATATATGTATTGTTTGCAAAAGCGAGAGGAGAATGGAAATGAAGCGTGAAGTTTTGCTGCTGGGCGATCCGGCGCTGTATGAGGTGAGCTCTGCCGTGACGCGGGAGGAGCTGGAGGAGCTGCGGCCTGATATTGAGGATATGTTTGAATGCCTGAAGGACGCGGGGTTCGGCCATGGGATCTCCGCGCCGCAGATCGGCATTAAAAAACGGCTTATCTGCCTGGACCTGGACGGTATTCGGCGGGTCATTGTGAATCCCACGCTGGAATTGGTGGGCAGTGAGACGATGGAGGTCATGGACGACTGCCTGTGCTTCCCCGGACTGCTGGTAAAAGTGCGGCGGAATAAACACTGCATTGTGCGGTATCGGGACGAAAACTGGCAGGTGCAGGAGCTGAACTGCGAGGGATATTTGTCCGAATTGGTGCAGCACGAGTATGACCATCTCAACGGCATTCTGGCCACCATGCGCGCCGTGGACGGCAAGGCTTTTGTGATGAAGGAGTAAAAATTTTCGCCTTATAAACCAAACGAAACGGCACCATAGCGGTGCCGTTTCGGTGCATTTTGGGGCAATTTCGGGGAAGAAAAGGGGAGGTAAAAGGGAAGGGGAAAGGGAAAACGGGGAAGAAAAAACGAGGCCCGCAGGGACATCTCCCTGCGGGCCGGTTTTTGCGGAATTTTTGCAAATTTTATTTTTTTGAGCCTCAGTTCTCCGGGCCGTAGATCTTGGCTTCTTCCTCGCCTCTGAGGACGCGGAGGGCACCCTGGGCCAGGGCCAGGAGCTCGTCTTCACCGGGATAGACGGTGATGGGGGCGATCCAGCTGACCATCTCACTGATGGCGGCCACGGTCTCCTTGCCGTAGGCGATGCCGCCGGTGAGGATGATCTGGTCCACCTTGCCGTGCATGACGGCGGCCATGGAGCCGATCTCCTTGCCCATCTGATAGTGGAAAGCGTCCACCACCTTGGCGATCTTGGGGTCCACCTCGGCCTGGGCGATGAGGTAGCGCATATCATTGGAGCCGGTGTAGGCCACCAGGCCGCCGCGGCCGCTGAGCATACGGCGCAGCTCGGCCTCGGTATACTTGCCGCTGCAGCACAGCTTCACAAGCTGGCCGGTGGGCAGGCTGCCGGAGCGCTCGGGGGAGAAGGGGCCGTCGCCGTCCAGGGCGTTTTGGGTGTCGATGACGCTGCCCTTCACATGGGCGCCCACGGACACGCCGCCGCCCATGTGGACAACGATCAGGTTCAGGTCCTCATACTTCTTGCCGATTTCCTTGGCGTAGCGCTTGGCAACGGCCTTTTGGTTCAGGGCGTGGAAAATGCTGGTGCGCTGGAAATAGGGATGGCCGGCGTAGCGGGCCACATCCTGCAGCTCGTCCACCACCACGGGGTCAACGATGTAGGAGGGGATGCCCAGCTGGTCGCCGATCTCCCGGGCGATCATGCCGCCCAGGTTGCTGGCGTGCTGGCCCTGGACGCCCACGGTGCAGTCCTCCACCAGTTTATCGGTGCACAGGTAAGTGCCGCCGCGAATGGGGCGCAGCAGACCGCCGCGGCCTGCCACGGCATTGAGCTTGCCGCTGTCGAAGCCCTGGTCACGCAGAGCCTTCAGGACCAGGTTCAGACGCCAGGACTTCTGGGCGGGGATGGAATTGAACTGGGCAATATCCTCCGCGCTGTGGCGCAGGGTCTTGTCAAAAAGAAGGGTTTCGTCTTCAAACACGCCGATCTTGGTGGATGTGGAGCCGGGGTTGATGACAAGAATGTAATTGGACATGGTTTCATCCTCCTGATGCAGTTTTTCTGCAAAAATCTAAAATGGAATATCCGAAGCGGTCGGATCACATCAGCTTTTATTATACAACATTTGCCAAGGCTATGTAAATCATTTTTTTTGCCGGAAAGCGGGAGAATTTGACAAAAATTTGCGTCTTTAGCCCTGGGATTCTGTGAACAGACCATCCAGGCGCCGGATGAGGGCCGCCACGGCGTTTTCCTTGCAGCTTGGGAGCATGGTCACGCCGGGAAGGGCGCGCACCGGGTCGATGGCGTTGGCCGGGGCGAAGGGGTGGCCCGCGAACTGGAGCATGGGGATGTCGTTAAAGTGGTCGCCCACGCAGCAGACATTTTCCCGGGGGATGTGCAGCAGCTCCGCGAGCCTCTGCACCATGCCGCCCTTGTTGGCGCCTTTGTTGGTGATCTCCAGGTAGTACTGGCCGGGCTTGATGATCTCAAAGTCCTGGGCCCAGGGCTGGCTGCGGATGTACTGCTCCATTTTCTCCGTCCGGGGGCCGGTGTCCTCCAGAAGCACATTGCTGATGGGGGTGGGGGCCTCCAAAATGGAGTCAATTTCAATGGTGGGGGACTTGGTGTGGCGGAGATGGTTGCGGGTGAACTCGTTGGGGTGGAGGAGGTGAATTTCCTCCGTGTCGTGATAAATTTCCGCCGTGAGGCCGGGGAAGGCCTGCTCCACCGTCAGCAGGGTCTGGCGGATGGAGTCGGGGAGAAAGGCGGTGCAGAGGTATTCGCCCCGGGCGAAATCGTAGATGGCCGCGCCGTTAAAGAGGATGGAGGGGCCGTTCATGGGCAGGTCCTTGGCCAAGGGGGAAAAGCTGGGCAGGGCCCGGCCTGTTGCCACGGAAAAGGTGCCGCCCTGGGCCATGAAATACTCGATGGCCTCCCGATTTTCTTGCGAAATGGACGGGAACGCGCCGCCGTGGAGCAGCACATCCTCGGTGTAGAGCAGGGTGTTGTCAAAGTCGCTGACTAATAAAATTCCATCAAATTTTCTCATTGTTATGCCTCCGTATTGCCGCCGCCTGCGCCGCCGCGTCTATGGCGGCGTCCGCCCCGACGGCGGCTGCGGGAGCGGTCGGGCTTTTCCTGTTTTTTGGGCCGGTCGGGCCGGGACCGGGGTGCTTCGGGCTTTTTCTCCGGGGCGCGGCCCTCGGCTCTGCCGCCGCGTCTGCGGCCTCGTCCGGCACCGGTGCGGCGCTCCCCCGGCACCGGGTCGGGGGTGGTGTAGCGGAAGTCGGACACCACGGCGGGGTACTCATCTACCTCCTCCGCCTCTACCACCCGGGCGGGGCGTTCCTGGGGGACCTGGATGCCGTCGCGGCTGCCCTTGCCATTGCGCAGGACGCAGACCTCGCAGTTGTGGTAGTACCGGGGGGTGTCGGGCTGGCTGTCCAGGCGCACGGTCACCTGCTCCTTCAGCAGATTCACATTGCTCACATCGCCGGGGCCGTCGGGGGTCTGGACGAAGGAGTCGTTCTTAGGCATGCGGCGCAGGGCGTCCTCATAGGCCTCCTGCTCGTATTTCAGGCAGCACATAAGGCGGCCACAGGTGCCGGAAATTTTGGCGGGGTTCAGAGACAGGCTCTGGGTCTTTGCCATCTTGATGGACACGGGGATGAAATCGTCCATATACTGGCTGCAGCAGAAGGGCCGACCGCAGATGCCCAGGCCGCCCAGCATCTTCGCCTCGTCCCGCACGCCGATCTGGCGCAGCTCGATGCGGGCGTGGAAGGCGGCGGCCAGGTCCTTCACCAGCTCCCGGAAGTCCACGCGGTTTTCCGAGGTGAAGAAGAACAGGAGCTTATTGCCGTCGAAGGAACACTCCACCCGCACCAGCTTCATCTCCAGGCCCCGCTGGGCGATCTTCCTTTGGCAGACGACGAAGGCCTCCCTTTCGCGATTGCGGGCCATGTGCAGGGTGTGGCGGTCGTTCTCCGTAGCCAGGCGCAGCACACGGCGCAGAGGCTCCACCACCTGGTGCTCCTCCACGGTGTGGTTGCCCTCCACGCAGGTGACGAACTCCGGGCCCTGGGCCGTCTCCACGATCACATCCTGACCGGGCTTCACGGTGAGCTGGCCGGGGTTAAAATAATACTTTTTGCACCCGCTGCGGAAGCGGACGCTGACAACTTCTGTCATAGGATCTCCTCCCATTCTGCGGCGACGGCGCCTAAGACCTGGCCCACCGCCACATTCCATTCACATTCTTGGGCGTATTTGCCCAGCATTTCACACAGCCGCATGAGCTGCTTTTTTTTGAGCTTTCGGCTCAGGGGGCCCACGCTGTCGGCGCACAGGACCTCCGGCGGGGCGCTCAGGCGCAGGCGCAGGGCCTGCTGGGCGCCCTCCCGGCAACCGCGCAGCACCTGCTGGAGCGTTTCACGGGTCATTTTCCCGTTTTCAAAGCCCACCAGCACCCGGGTGACCTCCGGCCCCTCGCCGCCGGACAGGGCCTCCAAAAGCGTCAGGGCCTCGGGGGACAGAGACGGCGCCTCCTGCTCGGTGGGGCGGACGGAGAGCTCCACGCACCGCGAGCGCACCGTGGGCAGCAGCACCGAGGGGTTTTCCGCGCAGAAGAGGAACGCCGCGTAGCTTGGGCCCTCCTCCACCAGCTTTAGGAGCACATTCTGGTCCTGCACCGTCAGGCGGCGGCAATCGGGAAACAGGAACACCTTGCACGCGCCCTCGTTGGGCTGGATGAACGCGTCGGCGCGGAGGTCTCGCAGGACTTCCACGGAGAGGTCCTTGTGCTGGCTGTCCTCGGCGGTAACGCAGTCGGGATGGGTGCCGCGCAGCACCTTGCCGCAGGCGGGGCAGCGCAGGCAGGGCCTCTCCGGCTGGGTACACTGGAGGGCGGCGGCATAGAACCGGGCAGCGGAGAGCAGGTCGCCGCTGCCGGAAAAAATGACGCTGTGGGGCAGGGCACCCTGCCGCGCCGCCCGGCGAATGTGGCTCTCCAGCACGGGATCCATCCGGCTGCACCTCCCCTTTTCCGAAAAATACATATACAAAAATAGTATAGCACAACCGACCCATTTTCTCAACAGGTCCAAAATTTTTTTTGCGTTCTGCGCCATTTTTTTGTAAATGGGGTGGAGGAATTCGGTAAAAGGGGGAAAATTAGAAAAATTGTGCAGAATATGTTGCATTTATTTTTTATTGTGGTTATAATAAATCGTTACCAATTATTATAGAGGCATATTGGAGGGTATTTATGAGTAAGAAATATTGCTATCTGTTCACCGAGGGCAACGCTTCCATGCGTGAGCTGCTGGGCGGCAAGGGCGCTAACCTGGCCGAGATGACCAACATCGGCCTGCCTGTGCCCCAGGGCTTCACCATCACCACCGAGGCCTGCACCCAGTACTATGAGGACGGCCAGAAGATCAACGACGAGATCATGGCCGAGATCATGGAGTACATCGAGAAGATGGAGAAGATCACCGGCAAGAAGTTCGGCGACCATGAGAATCCCCTGCTGGTGTCCGTGCGTTCCGGCGCCCGGGCCTCCATGCCCGGCATGATGGACACCATTCTGAACCTGGGCCTGAACGAGGATGTGGTGGCCGTTATCGCCGCCAAGTCCGGCAATCCCCGCTGGGCGTGGGACTGCTATCGCCGCTTTATCCAGATGTATTCCGATGTCGTCATGGAAGTGGGCAAGAAGTATTTTGAGCAGCTCATCGACGAGATGAAGGAGAAGAAGGGCGTCACCCAGGATGTGGAGCTCTCCGCCGAGGATCTCAAGGAGCTGGCTATGCAGTTCAAGGCCGAGTATAAGGCCAAGATCGGCATGGACTTCCCCTCTGACCCCAAGGAGCAGCTCATCGGCGCCATCAAGGCCGTGTTCCGCTCCTGGGACAACCCCCGCGCCAATGTGTACCGCCGCGACAACGACATTCCCTATTCCTGGGGCACCGCCGTCAATGTGCAGTCCATGGCCTTCGGCAACATGGGCGACGACTGCGGCACCGGCGTTGCGTTCACCCGCAACCCCGCCACCGGCGAGAAGAAGCTCATGGGCGAGTTCCTGACCAACGCCCAGGGCGAGGATGTGGTGGCCGGCGTGCGCACCCCCATGCCCATCGACCAGATGGCCGAGAAGTTCCCCCAGGCTTTTGCCCAGTTTGAGTCCGTGTGCCACACCCTGGAGGATCATTACCGGGATATGCAGGACATGGAGTTCACCGTGGAGCACGGCAAGCTCTATATGCTCCAGACCCGTAACGGCAAGCGCACCGCCAAGGCCGCGCTGAAGATCGCCTGCGACCTGGTGGACGAGGGCATGATCTCCGAGCAGCAGGCCGTGGCGATGATCGACCCCCGGAACCTGGATACCCTCCTGCACCCCCAGTTTGACGCGGAAGCACTGAAGAAGGCCCAGCCCGCCGGCAAGGCTCTGCCTGCCTCCCCCGGCGCTGCCTGCGGCAAGATCGTCTTCACCGCCGAGGACGCCAAGGCTTGGGCCGCTCGCGGCGAAAAGGTCGTCCTGGTCCGCCTGGAGACCTCTCCCGAGGACATCGAGGGCATGAAGGCTGCCCAGGGCATCCTCACCGTCCGCGGCGGCATGACCAGCCACGCCGCTGTGGTGGCCCGGGGCATGGGCACCTGCTGCGTGTCCGGCTGCTCCGCCATCGCTATGGACGAGGAGAATAAGCAGTTCACTCTCTCCGGCAAGACCTATCACGAGGGCGACTGGCTGAGCCTGGACGGCTCCACCGGCAACATCTATGACGGCGCTATGCCCACCGTGGACGCTACCATCGGCGGCGAGTTTGGCCGCATCATGAGCTGGGCCGACAAGTATCGCCGCCTGAAGGTCCGCACCAATGCCGACACCCCCCACGACGCCGCCAAGGCCCGTGAGCTGGGCGCTCAGGGCATCGGCCTGTGCCGCACAGAGCACATGTTCTTCGAGGGCGACCGCATCGACGCCATCCGCGAGATGATCTGCTCCGACACCTTGGCCGAGCGCGAGGCTGCGCTGGCTAAGCTCCTGCCCATGCAGCAGGGCGACTTCGAGGGCATTTATGAGGCCATGGAGGGCTGCCCCGTCACCATCCGCTTCCTGGATCCCCCTCTGCACGAGTTCGTGCCCACCGAGGAGGCCGACATTGAGAAGCTGGCCAAGACCCAGGGCAAGACCGTGGCCGAGATCAAGAATATCATTGCCTCCCTCCACGAGTTCAACCCCATGATGGGCCACCGTGGCTGCCGACTGGCCGTGACCTTCCCGGAGATCGCCGCCATACAGACCCGTGCCGTCATCCGCGCCGCCATCAATGTGCAGAAGAAGCACCCCGACTGGAACATGGTCCCCGAGATCATGATCCCCCTGGTGGGCGAGGTGAAGGAGCTGAAATATGTGAAGGACATCGTGGTGAAGACCGCCGACGAGGAGTTGGCCGCCGCCGGGATGAAGATGGAGTACCTGGTGGGTACCATGATCGAGATCCCCAGAGCCGCCCTCACCGCCGACCAGATCGCCACCGAGGCCCAGTTCTTCTCCTTCGGCACCAACGACCTGACCCAGATGACCTTCGGCTTCAGCCGCGACGACGCCGGCAAGTTCCTGGGCGCTTACTACGATAAGAAGATCTACGAGAACGACCCGTTCGCCAAGCTGGACCAGGTCGGCGTGGGCAAGCTGGTGAAGATGGCCGCCGAGATGGGCCGCGCCACCCGCCCCGACATCCACCTGGGCATCTGCGGCGAGCACGGCGGCGACCCCAGCAGCGTGGAGTTCTGCCACAAGGTGGGCCTGGACTATGTGTCCTGCTCCCCCTTCCGCGTCCCCATCGCCCGCCTGGCCGCCGCACAGGCAGCTATTAACGAAAAGCGCTAATCAGAAGTTAGCGAAAATCGCAACAAGTAAATGGCATTCGCCCACATTATCGAAAGGTAATGTGGGCGTTTTTTTGGCTCTAATCCTTACAAAGCGTAGGGGTTAGAGCCTTTTTTATTTTTATCCCATTCTGAACGAATGGGATTTTTTATTTTTTTTAAAATTTTTCAAAAAAGTCGGATTTTTTGCCCTTCTCGCTGGCTACTCCTTGAGGGCAAGTTGAAATGTTCAGTTTGTCCAAGCACCTTGACAACTGAATACACATTCAACAAGTACATTCCTGAACGGAGTAGAAAGCTCAGCCGAATGAAGGTGCGCCAAGAACCATCTGCCCTTATGGGTTATTACGGAAAGTAAGGTGGGTAGCGATTCCGAACCATTCTGAAATATCCGCTTGCTACGGATAAGGCGATGA
>CAVJNL010000028.1:0-3145 GCA_963650985.1 Clostridium sp. CAG:413 | reverse complement strand
GAGTCCTATGAGTTCGGTTAGCAACTGAACGCTTGTTGATTTCCTTTTGTGCATTACTGGCAAAAAGAAACGGAGGAATAAATCATGGCGTTTACACCTTACGGCTATCAAAATCCTTATTACCCGCAGCCCATGCCGGACACGCTTATGCAAATGCGGCAGCAGCAAATGCCGATGATGCAGCAGCCGCAGCCCCCGCAGAATCCAATTGCTCAGAACGGTGTGCAATGGGTCAGCGGGGAACAGGAAGCGCGAAACTGGATGATCGCACCCAATGCAGCAGTTGCGTTGTGGGATAGCTCCGCGCCTACTGTTTATTTAAAGCAGGCGGACGCAAGCGGGAAACCATCACTAAAAATTTACGACCTTACGGAGCGAGCAGAAACGGGCTCTGTAGCGCCCCAAAAAACGGGCGTGGATTTTGTTACCCGCGAGGAATTTAATCGTCTGGCGGCAATTGTGAGTGAAATTAAAGGCAAAGAAAAGGGGAAGAAAGTAAAGGAGGCGGAAAGCGATGAGTAATCCGTTTTTTAATGCGCTGGGTGGCGCCCAAATGCCCGGGCCAATGGTCGGCTTTGCGCGAATGATGCAGCAATTTAACCAGTTTAAGCAATCCTTTAAGGGCGACCCTAAAACGGAAGTTGAACGGCTTGTGCAGAGCGGGCAGATTTCGCAAGATCAACTAAATCAGCTTCAAGCAATGGCAAGCCAATTTGGGCATTTATTTCAGTAATCTTATCGTGGCCACGATTTAGATAAAAATTAAAAAATAAAGGAGTGATTTTATGCCTCTCACTACGGATAGTGGTACTTCCACTGTTATGCCCGTTGCGCCTACCGGCATGATGGGCGGTGGTTATGATGGTTTCGGCGGCGGTAATGGCTGGTGGATCATCCTGTTTTTTATCGTGCTGATGGGCTGGGGCAGAAACGGCTGGGGCGGCAACGGCAACAGCGGCGGCGCAATGGATGGCTATGTGCTGACTTCCGATTTTGCCAACATTGAGCGCAAGCTGGACGGCGTAAACAACGGCATTTGCGACGGCTTTTATGCCATGAACACGGGAATGCTTAACGGCTTTGCCAATGTTACCCAGGCTGTAACCAGCGGTTTTTCCGCTGCGGAGCTGGCGCGCTGCAATCAGCAGGCAGCTTTGATGCAGCAGCTCACCGCTATGCAGATGCAAAACCAGGAGTGTTGCTGCGAGAACCGGGCGGCCATTGCGCAGGTGCGCTATGATATGGCAACTCAGGCTTGCGATACTCGAAACACGGTGCAGAGCGCCGCCCGGGACATCATCGACAACCAGAATCAGAACAGCCGCGCGATCCTCGATTTCCTGACGCAGAGCAAGCTCCAGGATCTCCAGAGCGCAAACCAGGAACTGCGTCTCCAGGCTTCGCAGGCCGCGCAGAATAACTATCTGATTTCGCAGCTCCGGCCCACGCCCATCCCGGCGTATCAGTCCTGCAACCCCTGGGCCGCAGGTACATACAACGGCTGCGGCGGCTGCGGCTAACAACTGCAAAAATTTTAGCTGTTCGGAATTTCCGAACTGTTCGGCCCCGTGCCGATACTAAAACCAACGCGGCGGGGCTATTGCCTCGCCGCTTCATTTAGAAAGGAACAATTTTATGAAAACAATTAACGATCTCAAGCAGGAATTTGCCGACCACATTGGGTCGCTGGACAAAACCAGTATGAGCCTTTTTGAACTCTCTGCTTATGCTGATCTACTGCGAAAAACGGACGAACTTTTCAGGCCCAGTTATGCAGAGACTATGGCAAGTGGCATAATGGCGCCTTTTGGGGCAATTTTGGGTAAAAAGGAGGAAAAGTAAAATGGCCGAGTACACTAATTCTGCTATTGTTTCTGTGCCTGCCGGGCAGAATTTGCCTTTGACGGAAACGGCGGTAAATAGCAAGCCTTGTATCGTACACAGAGAGGGGGCCGGAATTGTAACTTTGCGCGGCCTTACAAACCAGTGCAAAGCGCGTTTCCGCGTATCGTTTGGCGGCAATATTGCCATTCCTACCGGCGGCACGGTGGAAGCTATTACGGCGGCATTGGCGATCAATGGGGAGCCCCTGAACAGCGCAACGGCTACTGTGACGCCCGTAGCTGTTGAAAATTATTTTAACATTTTTGTGAGCGCAATTGTTGAAGTTCCGTGCGGCTGCTGCCTGACCGTGGCAATGGAAAACACCAGTGCGCAGGCAATCAACTTTGCAAATTCTAACCTAACTGTTGATCGAATTAGCTGAAAGGAGGACTAAAATATGAGCAAGAAAGCAATGTATAATCTCCGAGAAATGCTGTGCAAAGAACTGGATGAGCTGGCGCATTATGACAAATTTAGCACCAGCGACCTGGAAATTGTACACAAGCTGACTGATACCATTAAAAACATCGATAAAATCGCGATGATGGAGAGTGAAGACTATTCCGAGCGTTATTCCCACGGTGGCGATTGGGAAGCGGATGTGAGAGGCACTTATGGGCGCGGAAGCTCTTACGCCCGGCGGGGCACACATTATGTGCGCGGCCATTACGGCCGCACAGACGGCATGGAACATTTGCGAGAACAGATTAATGCCATGATGCGCGATACCGACGATGAGCGCGTCAAAGAGGCGCTGCGCCGCGCTGCAAGCCTCATGGAGAACTAAAGGGGGCGGCCCCCATGATAAACGAACAGGAAATTAAATTGTGGATTGCCCGGCTGGAAACAGAAGAATCAAGCTGGGCAAACTACGAAAAACTGGCGGCGCTTTACGCAATATGGAACCAAAACTTTGGAAAACAAAATTCTGCGGCTGAACCAGTTTTATATTCCGCTGCTTCCGTCCCGGCACCTGTTGCAAATTATACCGATAGTGAATTTCTGCGAGCGGTTAATAATGCGCAGCAATCCCACGCATGGGAGGTTATGGATGAGCTTATGGATACCCTAAAAATCACAAATGAGCGAGTTTATAACAGCGTCATGCGAAAACTGGAATGAGCGCCGTTACTAACGCGTTACTAACAAATTTGTTTTTCGCAAAAATAAAAAAGTCCAGGAATCCTTGAAATTCCTGGACTTTTTTGGTGGAGACTGCTGGACTCGAACCAGTGACCTCCTGCGTGTGAAGCAGGCGCTC
>CAVJNL010000027.1:0-21029 GCA_963650985.1 Clostridium sp. CAG:413 | reverse complement strand
CGATTTCGAGGAAGTGCCCCGATTGGCGGCCACGACAGTGGCCGGGAATCGGCTGGCACGACGGTGGGCAGCCGCCGCCCCCTACGAAATTTTTTCCGTCCCCCCTCCCTTCCCAAAATTTTCTCAAAAAAATTTCAATTCCCCTCTTGACAACAGCGAAAAATGCGATTATAATGCGCTTAATTTCAAACGACAAACCTGTGAGGAAGAAGAGTAGCACAGCACAGGGCATCCCAAGAGAGCTCCGGGTGGTGAGATCGGAGCGGTGCGCGGCAGTGTGAATGGCCTTCCGAGGGCGGCTTGAACAGGAAATTTTCCTAAGTAGGGTCCGACGGGAACCCTCCCGTTATCCGTGGGGTACGCATGATGGTGCGTAAAAGCGAGTGGGCATCGCAAGATGTCAATTTGGGTGGTATCGCAGAAGCAGAGGCTTTTGTCCCATGTGGGGCAGAGGTCTTTTTTGTTTTTAAGAACCAGGCCGCCGGCAACGGCCCCTCCATCCGCCGCCCAAAAAACTATATCAAATTTTGGAGGTAAACTAAAATGAAAAAGAACATCATGAAGCGCGTGCTGACCCTGGCCCTGGCCGCCCTGCTGGCCCTGTCCCTCTTCGCCTGCGGCAAAAAGACCGACGGCGGCGACTCTGACACCAAGACCTACAAGGTCGGCATCTGCAACTATGTGGACGACGCGTCCCTGAACCAGATCGTTTCCAACATCGAGTCCCAGCTCAAGGCCATCGGCCAGGAGAAGGGCGTCACCTTTGACATCAGCTATGACAACTGCAACGCCGACTCCGCCGTGCTGAATCAGATCATCGCCAACTTTATCGCCGATAAGGTCGACCTGATGATCGGCGTGGCTACCCCCGTGGCCGTGGCTATGCAGGCCGCCACTGAGGGCACCGACATTCCCGTGGTCTTCGCCGCCGTGTCCGACCCCGTCAGCGCGGGCCTGGTGGAGAGCCTGGAGGCTCCCGGCGCCAACATCACCGGCACCTCCGACTATCTGGACACCGACGCCATCCTGGAGCTGATCTTCGCCGCTGACCCCGACGCCAAGAGCATCGCCCTGCTGTATGACCAGGGTCAGGACTCCTCCACCACCCCCATTCAGAACGCCAAGGCGTACCTGGACAAGAAGGGCGTTTCTTACAAGGAGTACAACGGCACCACCACCGATGAGATCAGCCTGGCCGTCAGCAGCATCGTGGCCGACAAGATGGACGCCGTGTTCACCCCCACCGACAACACCGTGATGACCGCGGAGCTGGCTATCTACGAGACACTAGCCAAGGCCGGCATCCCCCACTACACCGGCGCTGACTCCTTCGCCCTGAACGGCGCGTTCCTGGGCTACGGCGTGGACTACGCCAACCTGGGTGTGGAGACCGCCAACATGGTGGCCGGCATCCTCCTGGACGGCAACAAGCCCGCCACCACCGCCGTGCTGACCTTCGACAACGGCACCGCCACCATCAACACCGACATCTGCCAGGAGCTGGGCCTGAACTACGATGAGCTGGCTAAGACCTTCGCCCCCCTGTGCACCAAGGTGCAGTCCATCGTCACCGCCGAGAGCTTCGACGATTTGAACAAGTAAGACCTGAAAATTCCATCAACAGGGCGGGGCGCTCCCCCGCCCTGTTGATGGGCGAAGGGCCCCGCATGAACGCGGCAGGGCACGCGGGCCCTGCCCTGCAAATAATATAATATATATAATGTAGGGCGGGCCCCATGTGTCCCGCCGCACAACGCACCACCCCGGCCCCCCGGGCGGACAGGGGCGTCCGCCCCTACAACGGTGTCAAGGCCCCGGCGGGCTGAGGGCAGCCCGCCCTACGCATAACATGAAAGCCGGTGTCACCGGGGCGATGTGGGCATCGCCCCCTACGAAATTCTATCGGTAAACGGTGCGTAGGGGCCGATGCCTACATCGGCCCGCCCCACCGCACCTCTTGCAATGTGTCATTGCGAAGCCAGTGCGCACACTGGCTGTGGCAATCCGCATCCCCCGTCCCCCAAAACCTCTTCACTTTTCCCTATTACCTAAAAAGTTGGCCCCCTTGCCTAAAGGGGGCTGGGCACGGCAAAGCCGTGACTGGGGGATTCTTCCCCGCACCATCTCACGGAAAACGAATCACCCTCTCCCCCCGCACGAATCCCTCCACCAGAGCGCGGCTGGTCCCCCTCCCTTTAGGCAAGGGAGGCTTTGTTCCGCCCTGCAAATCCCCATCATTCTTCATCAAAGGAGAACCCCCATGAACATCCTATCCCTTGTCCAAACCGCCCTGGAGCTGGGCCTCATTTGCTCGCTGACGGTGCTGGCGCTGTTCTTGAGCTACTCCATGCTCAATGTCTGCGACCTGTCCACCGATGGCTGCTTCACCATGGGCGCCGCCGTGGGCGCTACGGTGGCCATCGCCGGGCACCCCTACCTGGCTATCCTGGCCGCCATGGCCGCCGGTGTCCTCTCCGGCTTCATCACCGCCCTGCTGCAAACGAAAATGGGCATCGACAGCCTCCTGGCGGGCATCATCGTCAACACGGGGCTTTACTCCATCAACATTGCCGTCATGGGCGGCTCGTCTCTTTTGAACATGAACAAAACCGAGACGGTGTTCACCCAGGCCAAGGCCCTGCTGGCGGGCACCTTCCTGGCCGAGCAGTATAAGCTGTTCGTGGCGGTCATCGCCGTCATCGCCGTGGTGGCGTTTTTGGCCCTGTTCCTGCGCACTCGCCTGGGCCTTGCCATCCGCGCCACCGGCGACAATCCCGACATGGTCCGTTCTTCCTCCATCAACCCCGTCTTCACCACCATCGTGGGCCTGTGCGTGGCCAACGCCTTCACGGGCCTGTCCGGCTGCCTGCTGGCCCAAAGTCAGAAGTCGGTGAGCATCGACATTGGCACCGGCATGGTGACCATCGCCCTGGCCTCCCTGCTCATGGGCCAAGTGCTTTTAGGCCGGGGCAGCATCCTCAAGCGGGCCATCGGCATGGTGGTGGGCGCCTTCGCCTTCCGTCTGGTGTACACCATCGCCCTGCGGCTGGATATGCCCGCGTTCATGCTGAAGCTGGTGTCCTCGGTGATTGTGGTGCTGGCTATCGCAACGCCCTACTTCAAAAAACAGCTTCCCATCCTGCGCCGCCGCATGGCTGCGCGAAAGGAGGCCCGGTGACATGCTGAAAATTGAGAAAATTTCCAAGACCTTCAACCCCGGCACCATCAACGAAAAGGTGGCCCTGCGAGACCTGAGCCTGCACCTGGCCCCAGGCGATTTCGTCACCATCATTGGCTCCAACGGCGCGGGGAAGTCCACCCTCTTTAACGCCATCTGCGGCAGCTTTTTCACCGACGGCGGCAGCATTTACCTGGACGGCAAAAACATCACCTTCCAGCCCGAATACCAGCGCTCCCGGCAAATTGGCCGCCTGTTTCAGGACCCCATGCGCGGCAGCGCGCCCCACATGACCATTGAGGAAAACCTCTCCCTGGCGGCGGCCTCCGGCGGCTGGCTCAGCCATGTGACCCGGGCGGAAAAGGCCGCGTTCCGGGAGAAGCTGGTCCAGTTGAACATGGGCCTGGAGGGCCGAATGAAGCAGCCCGTGGGTCTGCTCTCCGGCGGCCAGCGCCAGGCGCTGACGCTGATGATGGCCACCTTCAAGCCCCCGAAGCTGCTGCTGCTAGACGAGCACACGGCGGCCCTGGACCCCGGCACGGCGGAAAAGGTGCTGGAGATCACTCGCCAGACCGTGGCGGAAAACCACATCACCACCCTCATGGTCACCCACAACATGCACCAGGCCCTGGAGCTGGGCAACCGCACCCTCATGATGGACAGCGGCCACATCATTCTGGATGTCTCCGGGAATGAGCGGGCGGGCATGACCGTGGAGGACCTGCTGGCTAAGTTCAAAACCGGTGCCGGGAAGGCTCTGGATAACGACCGCATTCTGCTCTCGGAATAAAATATTGAATATGTACAGCGAAAAAAGCACCCCCACGGGGTGCTTTTTCTATATGATTATGTGTATAAAGGTGTCATTTCTCCGTCTTCGTCAGCATCCGCACGGCGTATTTCAGGAACATTTTCACCGCCGGGGACACATCGGCCTTGGAGTGCAGGGCCACGCCCATGGTGATCTGGGCGGGCGGGTCCAGGGGGAGCTTCACCACATTGCAGACATGCTTTTCCGTGATGAGCCGGTTCATGATGCTGATGCCCAGGCCCTGCTCCACCATGGACATGGCCGAAAAGCTCTCCATGGTGGTGAAGCGGATGCGCGGGTGGATATGATTGCGCCGGAACAGGGCCTCCACATCGTCGTCGCAGCCCAGGGCGGGCATGATGAAGGGGTCCTCCTGGCAGTTTTTCAGCGGGTAGGCCGCCTCCCCGGCCAGGGGATGGTCCGGGGGCAGCAGAGCCAGCATGGGGTCCTCCGCCAGGGGGATCCACTCGTAGGGCATGCCCTCCTGGTAGCTGAAAAAGCCGATGTCCGCCGTGCGCTCGTCCAGCCACGCCGACACCTCCTGCCAGATGCCCTCCATGAGCCGGATGGTCACATGGGGGTAGTCCTTTTGGAACGCCCGTATCACCTCCGGCAGCCAGTGGGTGGCGATGCTGGAATAGGCGGCGATGGTCACATTGCCGATGAGCAGGCCGTTTATCTCCGTGGAGAGCTCGAAAATGCGGTCCTCCTGGCGCAGAAATTCCCGGATGGTGGGCAGCAGCAGCTCGCCGTTTTCCGTGAGGGCCACGCCCTTGGTGTTGCGCCGGAACAGGGGGAAGCCCAGCTCGTTTTCCAGGGCCGTCACCAGCTGATTCACCCCCGAGGGCGTGTAGCGCAGCACCTCCGCTGCCTTGGAAAAGCTGCCTGTTTCCGCCGCCGCCAGCACCGCCCGGCACCGTGCCGTTTCCATAAAAACGCCTCCTTTTTGCTGTAAGTAAATCTTATATGCGATGTAATGAACCGTAGCTTTACTTTTCTTGTTATTTATTCTACTATATGACCATAGAAACCGCAAGACCCAAAATCATAGAAAATCTTTAAGGAGGAATCTACCATGAAAAACATCCAAATTTACATCGCTGTCGCCGTTGTTTCACTTATGTTTATGGTGGCGTCCGCCTTCCTGCTGACCGCCGCTGACGAGGAGATCCGCCAGGCCAGCGGCTATGTCACCCTGATCTTCGGCGCCATCAGCACCTGGTTCACCGCCAAGGCAATGCTGGCCGAGGAAAAGCGCGAGGAGCAGGACGAAGCTCACGCCCGCGCCAACTGACCGCTAACACAGAGAACTGCTTCGTTGCATGACTCTTTCTTCCTCTCTCCAAAAAGGAAAAGACGCACGGATGTGCGTCTTTTCCTTTTGCCCGGAGAAGTGCGCTGGGCGACCGCAAGGGTCGCCCCTACGCAAAGAATGAGGCGGTTGCGTAGGGCGGGCTGCCCTCAGCCCGCCGCCTGTTGACCACAGCACTATCGCGGCGGCGTGAGGGCACGCCGCCCTACGGATAAATCCGACACCGTTTGTGGGGGCGGACGCCCCTGTCCGCCCGGTGTACCGCACTCCCGGCAGGGCACACGGGCCCTGCCCTACAAAAAATATACCGTTGTAGGGCGGGACCCATGTGTCCCGCCGCCCGACACCCCCCCACCTCTTGTTATGATTCGTAGGGGCCGATGCCTACATCGGCCCACCACCCATTCACGAAAAAAGGACCGACCACCTCGTCCGCCCCGCAATAAATCATGCAATTATCCCGCCCAGCGCTGTTACACCCGGTAGACCAGGGCATCGAAGTCCCGGACGATCTCGTCGCGCTTGGTGTCCTGCACATAGACATTGTTCGTCTCATCAAAGGCCAGGCGCATGGCGAAATCCTTGGCCTCGTCGATGCTGTCGGTCTCGAAAAAGACCCGGTACTCCTGGGCGGTCTGGTTGATCTTCTTGTGCATAATGTGAAAGCGCATAAAAGCCTCCCGAATACAGCAGTTTAATAGGATAAAAGTCTCACAGAGTTTGCCGCCCGCAGGCGGCAAAAAAATCAAATCATTTTTTGCACCGACATGCGCGGGGCAAAAAATCCCCCTCAGACCGCGCAGTGTGCGAGCGCAGCGAGTGCGCAGAGCGGTCTGCAAGCCTTTTGGCAGAAAAATCGCAGATTTTTCGTCAGTGAAAAAATGGGGATATTTTTTAGTATACCCCAAATTCTCGCAGAAAACAAGCCGTTCCACCGCCAAATTTTCCACAAATTTTACCCCTAAAATTTGGCCCCCGAAAATGAAAAAAATCCTTTTCCCCGGCGGCTTTGCGATGTATAATTGCAATGTTATTTTGAAAATGAGACGCTAAGAAGGGGTGCTGCACATGAAGATCGGATTCGACAACGACAAATATTTGGCCCTGCAGGCCGCGCACATTAAGGAGCGCCGCAGCCAGTTCGGCGACAAGCTGTATCTGGAGTTCGGCGGCAAGCTGTTTGACGACTACCACGCCTCCCGGGTCCTGCCCGGCTTCCAGCCCGACAGCAAGATTCGCATGCTGGCCACCCTGAGGGACGAGGTGGAGATCGTCATTGCCATCTGCGCCGGGGACATCGAAAAGAGCAAGATGCGCGGCGACCTGGGCATCAGCTACGACGACGATGTGCTGCGCCTGACGGATGTGTTCCGGGGCCTGGGCTTTTATGTGGGCTCCGTGGTCATCACCCAGTATGCCGGCCAGCCCGCCGCCGACGCCTTCATCAAGCGCCTCACCGCCCTGGGCGTGAGGAGCTACAAGCACTACCCCATCGCCGGCTACCCCTCGGATGTGGCCCACATCGTCTCCGACGACGGCCTGGGCAAAAATGACTACATCGAGACCACCCGCTCCATCGTGGTGGTCACGGCCCCCGGCCCCGGCAGCGGCAAAATGGCCACCTGCCTGAGCCAGCTTTACCATGAAAATAAGCGCGGCGTCCGGGCGGGCTACGCCAAGTACGAGACCTTCCCCATCTGGAATCTGCCCCTGAAGCACCCGGTGAACCTGGCCTACGAGGCCGCCACCGCCGACCTCAACGATGTGAACATGATCGACCCCTTCCACCTGGAGGCCTACGGCGAGACCACCGTGAATTATAACCGCGATGTAGAAATTTTCCCGGTGCTCAACGCCATGTTTGAGAAAATTCAGGGCACCTCGCCCTATAAGTCCCCCACGGACATGGGCGTGAACATGGCGGGCTTTGCCATCGTGGACGACGCCGTCTGCCAGGAGGCCAGCCGCATGGAAATTCTGCGCCGCTACTACACCGGCCTGGTGGACCGGGCCAAGGGCAAGTGCGACGAGAGCGTGGTGCGCAAGCTGGAGATCGTCATGCAGCAGGCGGGTGTCACCCCGGACATCTGCCCGGCAGTGAAGGCCGCTTTGGACAAGGCCGAGGCCACCGGCGGCCCCACCGGAGCCATGGTGCTGCCCGACGGGCGCATCGTCACCGGCAAGACCAGCTCCCTGCTGGGCCCCTCCGCCGCCATGCTCCTCAACGCCATCAAGCTCCTGGCGGGCATCGATGAGGACCTGGACCTGCTCCCCTCCTCCATCATCGCCCCCATCAGCGACATGAAGATCCGCCACCTGGGTCACCATAACCCCCGCCTGCACTCGGACGAGGTGCTCATCGCCCTGTCCATCTCGGCGGTGACGAACCCCCTGGCAGAGCGTGTGCTGAAAAAGCTGGACGACCTGCGCGGCAGCGACGCCCATTTCTCCGTCATCCTCTCCGAGGAGGACGCCAAGCTCTATAAACGCCTGGGCATCCATGTAAGCTGCGAGCCCAAGTACGAAGTAAAGCGGCTGTATCATAAATAAAGCCATAGGCATGTCAAGTAAAACCTTCCCCTGCACAAGGGGGAGGCTTTTTCATCCATATTATGTATCAAGCTTCCCCGCTCCCGGCGTTCGCGGCGACCCCGGCCCCGGCGGGCACGGCGTTCAGCTCCTTCACCCAGCAGCGGCGGCGTTTGTGCTGCTCCAGGGGGAAGTTCTGCCACTGGGTCTGCACCTTCTCGTTCTCCTCCAGCATGGGCCCGGTCTCGGCGTAGCGGATACCCATTTTCTGGCAGCCCTGCATGACCTCGCTCAAAATAATGGCGTTGACGCCCTTGCCCTGGAGGTCGGGCCGCACGGCGATAAGCAGCAGATCGATGGTGTCGTTCTTGCGGAAAGCATGAAGCACCCGGGCCCAGCCCGTAGGAAACAGCCGCCCCCGGCTCTTTTTCAGGGCCTCGGCAATGCTGGGCGCACTGACGCCAAAGGCCACCAGCTCGTTCTGCTCGTTCATCACGAAGCAGGTGAGGTTGGGGTTTATAAGCGGCGCGAACTTCATGCTGTACTTTTTGATCTGCTCCGGTGTCAGCTCCACGGTGCCGTAGAGGGGCGCGTAAGCCTCGTTCACAAGCTGGAAAAACGGCTTCAGCAGCGGAAAATAATCCAGCCGGGTGCGCACCTTCAGGGTGTGCAGCTTTTGCCGCCGCATCACATAGTCCGAGAGCTTTTTCCACCGGGCAAAGGTCTTTTCGTCCTGGGGCGCGGTGATGAGATTTTCCACCCAGTCCACATCCTTCACATAGCCCAGGGCCGTCATGTGCTGCATATAGTAGGGGTGATTGTAATAGGTAAAGAAGCAGCCCCGGCGGTCGAAGCCCTCCACCAGCATGCCCTCCCGGTCCAGGTCGGTGAAGCCCAGGGGGCCGTGGACAGCGGTGCAGCCCAGCTCCCGGGCCCAGTTTTCCACCGTCTCAAAGAGAGCCGAGGACACCTCCGCATCGTCGATGAAGTCCACCTGGGTAAAGCGCAGGCGGTTGGTGCCCCACTTATCGTTGGACTTGCGGCTCAAAATGGCGCCGATACGCCCCACCATCTCGCCTTCCCGCAGAGCCAGCCAGCAGCGGGCGTCGCAGTAGGTGAAGGCGGGGTTTTTCTTTCTGTCCCAGTCGTCCAGGTCGTCGCTGTAGGTGGCGGGGACGAACTGGGGCACATCTTTATATAACTGGTTCGGGAAGTCCACAAACCGGCGCAGCTGCTGCCGGGTGGTCACTTCAACGATGGAAACCATAGGCAATATCCTCCTATTCTCTCGCCGCGGGAACGCCCCGCAGCACTTTCCATTCTAACCGCATTGCGGAAAAATAGCAAGTGACAATTTGCTAAGGCCCCGAAAAGGAAACTTCGCCGTAAAAAATCGGAAAAAATTCTAAAAAAGGTCTTTCACTGTTAGAATTTTTTTGTTATAATCCATGGTAGATAACTATCTGCTCTGCGAGAGGATCACAAGGAGGCATTTATATGGTCAAAATCGGTATCATCGGCTGCGGCAAGATCGCCCAAACCCGGCACCTGCCGGAGTACGCCACCAACCCCCACGCCAAGCTGGTGGGCTATTACGACAAGCTCCCCGAACGCGCCGCCCAGATGGCGGAGCAGTACGGCGGCAAGGTGTATGATTCCTACTACGAGCTGATAAACGATCCCGAGATCGACGCCGTGTCCATCTGCGTGGAAAACCGCAACCACGCCGAGATCGCCAACGCCGCCCTCTACGCCGGCAAGCATGTCCTGGTGGAAAAGCCCATGGCCGTGACATTGGCCGAGTGCGAGTCCATGGTGGCCGCCGCTGAGTTCAACGGCAAGCACCTGATGGTAGGCCACAACATGCGCTTCGACCCGGTGCACCGCCGTGCCAAGGAGCTGTTGAAGGCGGGCGTCATCGGCGATGTCATTACCTTCCGCACCACCATCGGCAACGCCGGTCCCGAGGGCTGGTCTCCGGACCGCGACGCCTGGTTCTTCGATAAGGACAAGGCCGCCATGGGCGCCCTCAGCGACCTGGGCATCCACAAGCTGGACCTGATCCAGTACCTCACCGGCCAAACGGTCATCGAGACCACCGCCAAGGTCATGACCCTGAATAAGCACGACGACCAGGGCCACCTCATCGGCGTGGACGACAATGCACTGTGCATCCTGCGCCTGAACGGCGGCGCCGTGGGCACCATGGCCGCCAGCTGGACGGTCTACGGCAAGGAGTGCAACTCCACCTGCCTCTACGGCACCAAGGGCATCATGCTCATTTATAATGACCCCGGCTCCCCCATTGTGGTCCGGGATATGAGCAATACCTCCACCGCTTACAGCTTCGAGCCCACCACCCGCTCTGGCGTCATCGACGAGTTCGTGGACGCCCTGGAACACGACCGCGAGCCGGAGATCGACGGCAAGAAGGCCCTGACCATCATGCGCACCATCTTCGCCAGCATCAAGTCCTCCGACATCAGCCGCACCGTAGCCGTGAACAGCACCTTTGTCTCTCATCTGTAAAAAACGGCTGAAAATCGAATCCACCAACCCATCCCCAGGGGCGGACACCAAGTCCGCCCCTGTTTTTTGTTGAAACCTATCCCCGCTCCCCCACATTTTGCACCCGTAGGGGCGGACGCCCCTGTCCGCCCCCGTACCGCACTTCTTGCAACCCTCCGTAGGGGCGACCCTCGCGGTCGCCCGCCCAACCAGCCTCCAATCCATCCGTAGGGGCGGGGTTCTACCCCGCCCGTCCTTACCATGCCACCCGCATTTCCGCAGGGGCGGACGACTCTGTCCGCCCGGTAGGGGATTCCTTGAGGTGCATGGGCATGAAAAAAGGCGGCGCGATGCGCCGCCGGGGGGATTTTATCGGATAAATCAGCCGATCTTCTTTTCCGGCATGACCAAATCAACGCCGGGGAGGCCGTTGAATTGGCAGGGGACGATGCCTACCTCGTGGTAGCCCAGTTTTTTATGGAATTTGCGGGCCACTTCGTTGCGGGCGTTGGTGTCGGTGCGCAGGTAGGGGCAGGCGTTTTGGGCGGCGTAGGCCTCGTAGAACGCGGCGAACTCTCCGCCGAAGCCGTGGGCAGGTCTCCGGCGGCGGCCTTGGTGATGGTCAATCTCATGGCTTACCCCATCTTCTCCAGCACATAGCCGTAAATTTCAAAGCCGCCCACCACCAGGTTGAACAGGCCGAAGGCCAAAACCAGGATGGCCGCCAGGCGGCGGGAGGTATTTTTCTTTTTCGCGGTGCCTTTGAGCATATCCGAACCGGCCAGGGACATGGCCACGCACAAAGTCAGCGCCGTGAGGCCGGGGACATAAAACACGCCCGCCTTGTGCAGGATCCAACTGGCGGCGGCGATGACCAGGAACACCACGGCGATCTTCTGCAATTTACTCATACATACTCTCCTCTCGGCCAGTGGCCGTTTTTACATTTTTTGAAACTTTTCAAAGTTTCAAAAAATGAATGATCTGAATGGCGAGGGACACCCCTCTTGGGTTTCCCTCACACACCCTTCCTTACCGCCTCTTAAATTTTCTGTTTTTGAGGTGGTTTAGCTTCATCTCAGTGTAGCGGAAATGTTTACAAAGCGCAAGCCTTTTCTTGCGGGGTCAGGAATTGAGGGATGCCAGATCCTTTTGCAGGACTTGGGAAAAGGCTTCGGCGCCGGACAGGTTCAGGTGGTCGATGTTTTTGAAATAGGCATATTGGCCCGCGAAGTCGGCGCTTTGGGAATAGTCCAGCCAGGGGACGCCTGTCTCCGCGCTCAGGTCAGTCATAAGAGCGTGAAAGCGCTCCAGAATTTCAGCGGGGTAGCAATGGGTGTAGGCGTCCGGGTATGGCGGCGTTACGAACACGGCGTGCCAGCCGTTTTCCTGGCAGAGGGCCGCTATTTCCCGCAGGGCGTCCAGCATCACGGGGTTGCCGTCGGGCATGGCCGGTTCCACAGCGGTCAGGTGATTCTCGCGGATGCGCTGCTGCTCGCTTTCGATGTCCTGGGTCGAGA
Source organism: Clostridium sp. CAG:413 (assembly GCA_963650985.1). Lineage (GTDB taxonomy): Bacteria > Bacillota > Clostridia > Oscillospirales > Oscillospiraceae > Vescimonas. The sequence goes on along the minus strand of CAVJNL010000027.1, from coordinate 9,171 downwards.
GGACCTGCTGGCCGTAGAGGGTGTTGGTGTCCGCCCGCAGCTCCGGCGGGTGGGTGAAGGCCGACAGAACATCGGTGCAGTCGGTGGTCAGCAGCGGCGACCAGCGCTCCAGCACCCAGTGGCCCGCATCGCAGTCTACGATGTTTTGGGGACTGAGGATGCGGTAGTAGCGCTCCTGTTTGTCCGAAAAGCTGTCCTCCGACTCCGTCCAGAAGGGGGACATATAGCTCACCGTCACCACCACCGTGGCACCGGGGGCCAGGCGGCCCTGAAACTGCCGCAGCTGCATCAGGTCGTAGCGCGGGGTCTGGGAGGACATGGAGAAGTTGAAAAAGGTCTCGTCGGGGTAGTCCGCCGCCTGAAAAGCGTCGCGGCCATGGGAGGCGCCGAACACGGCGAAGGTGATGCCGTCGGGCATGGCGTGGTATTTCTCGGTCTCCTCTGTGCGGTCCAGGTTTTTATAGGTGGTGGTCTGCTTATAGGCCAGGCCGCCCAGCCAAAGCAGGGCGGCGACCACCAAGAGCAGGGCGGCACAGCGGCACAAAAATCTTTTCATCGGCCCGCCTCCTTAAAACTGGAAATAGATAAACGGCGCTGCCGTGGTCTTGGGGATCAGCAGGAGCATGCCCACCAAAAACACCACATACAGGGCGTACCGGGCCGCAGGCCGCAGCCGACCCACCGCCGCCATGGCGTCGGTCTTTTCGTCCAGCAGGTCGCCCAGGAGCAGGACCAGCACGGAAAAGACGGTGATACCCGCCGTCAGGGTGCCGCCTGCGGACAGCAGGTGCCAGGCGTCACGCAGATAGCCCAGGGGATGGCGCAGACCCGTAAGGGCGGCGCGCAGGACAGCCAGGGCATCGGCCATGGTGTCCGCCCGGAAAAATACCCACGCGATACACGCGAGAATAAAGGTTTTCAGCAGCAGGAGCGCCCTGCCGCAGAGAGAGAGAGAGAGAGAGAGAGAGGCTTGGGGGCGCTGCGGCGGAGCCGGTTCCAGATCAGCTCGGCGCAGAGGTACAGGGCGTGGAGCAGGCCCCACACAACGAAGGTCCAGCTGGCGCCGTGCCACAGACCGCTGAGGGTGAACACGATCAGAGTGTTGCGCAGAGTGCGGGCAAAGCCCCGGCGGCTGCCGCCCAGGGGGAAATACACATACTCACGGAACCAGCTTGTGAGGGAGATGTGCCAGCGCTTCCAGAAATTGCGCATGGAGAGGGCGAAATAGGGAGCCTTGAAGTTCACCATCAGCTCCACGCCCATCATCTCCGAGCAGCCCCGGGCGATGTCGGAATAGCCGCCGAAGTCGCAGTAAATTTGCAGGGCAAAGGCCGCCGTAGCCAGGGCCGCCGCGCCGCCGAAGGCAGAGAGGACATCGTTATACACCGCGTCCGCTAGCTGCGACAGGTAGGCGGCGCACACGCACTTTTTGAAAAAGCCCCAGGCCATGAGCCGGGCGCCCCGGGCGGCCTGATCATAGCGGAAGAACTGCTCTTTTTTGAGCTGGGGCAGGAGGTTGTCCGCCCGCTCGATGGGCCCGGCCACCAGCTGGGGAAAGTAGGACACGAACAGGGCAAAGGTAATAAAGTCCCGCTCGGGCTCCATCTTTCCCCGGTACACATCGATGGTGTAGCTGAGGGTCTGGAAGGTGTAAAAGGAGATGCCCACCGGGAGAATGATGTCCAGGGCCGGGGCCGTAAAGGGGATGCTCACCGCCCTGCACAGGGCTGTGAGGGTCTCGCCGAAGAAATTGAGATATTTGAAGAAAAACAAAAGGCCGAAGCTTACGACCAGGTCGGCGATGAGCAAAGGCTTTTTGGCCCCGGGATAGCGCCGGATGCACAGGGCGCAAAAATAATTGACCGCTGTGGAAAACAAGATCAGCACAATGAACTCCGGCTTCCAGCACATATAAAAATAGTAGCTGGCCGCCAGGAGCAGATATTTCCGAAACCGATGGGGCAGGGCCCAGTAGAGGGCCAGCACCACCGGCAAAAAGACCATAAATTTCAGTGAGTTGAAAAGCACCTGTATACCGCCTCTCCTGTAATGCGTCAATAAATATTGCGACTATCGATAAATTGGTATGATTGTAATAACGGTAAGGAAGGGTGTGTGAGGGAAACCCGAGAAGGGTGTCCCCCACCATTCAAATCAGAAGTTTTTGAAGCTTTGAAAAAGCTTCAAAAACTTAGACAGCGGGACGAAAAGATTTTTTCGGCACGCTGGATATTATAGCCTGTCAGGCGCGAAAATGCAATCGGTCTTTACAGTCCAGACTTCTCCCCCATCACCCTGGCCTTCAGCACGGCAGCGACGGTTTTGGCGTCCCGGAGCTCGCCGGAGAGGCATTTTTCTACGACCTCCTCGAAGGGGAAGAACTGCACCTCCAGGAACTCGTCTTGGTCCAGGTGCTGGTGGGCGAAGGTGAGGTGCTGGGCTTGGTAGAGGTAGAGGCGCTCGGCGTAGCAGCCGGGGGAGGCGATGAGGGTACCCAGGTCCGTCCACTTTTCGGCGGCGGCGCCTACCTCCTCACTCAGCTCCCGCTGGGCGGTGACGAAGGGTTCCTCGCCCTTTTCGCGCTTTCCGGCGGGAATTTCCCACAGGTGCTCACCCACGGCGTAGCGGTACTGGCGCACCAGGGCCACCCGGCCCTTATCGTCAAAGGCCAGGATGCCCACGCCGCCGGGGTGGTCCACCACCTCCCGCAGGCCGTGGCCGCCATCGGGCAGCAGCACCTCGTCATTGCGCACGCGAATGATGCGCCCGTTATATATCTCGTGACTTTGCAGCAATTTTTCGGTCAAGTCCAGCATGGAACGCTCCTCCTTTTGGGACTACTATAACACAGGTCGCGGTTTTTTTCAATTTTTATAGACTTTTTTTTCGGGTGTGGTATAATACATTTAATCAAGCGTAGTTTGCCAAAAAGCCTCGCAGAGTTTGCCGCCCGCAGGCGGCGAAAAATTCAAATCATTTTCTCTCGCGACATGCGCGTGAGAGAAAATACTGTGCAGGCTGCAAGTGTGGAATTTTTGCGCACGGCGCAAAAATTATGCGCGCAGCAGACTGTAATCTTTTTGTCGGAAAAAACCGAATGGTTTTTCGACAGTTCAATTTGGGAGGGCCTGATATGAAATATTTGCTGAAAAACGGCACCGTGGTCTCCGGGCGGGGCACCCGCCGGGCGGATGTGCTGGTGGAGGACGAGAAGATCGTGCAGGTGGGCCGCAATTTGCAGGCCCCCCTGGCCCGGGTGGTGGATGTTGCGGGCAAGCTGCTGATGCCCGGCTTCATCGACGCGCATACCCATTTTGACCTGGATGTGTGCAGCACCACCACCATCGACGACTTCGACAGCGGCACCAAGTCCGCCATCCGGGGCGGCACCACTACCATTGTGGACTTCGCCTGCCCCAACAAGGGCGAGAGCCTGCACTACGGCCTGGAGCTCTGGCACAAGAAGGCCGACGGCAAGAGCTGGTGCGACTACGGCTTCCACATGACCATTGACGACTGGAACGAGGACATCGAAAAGGAGATCGACGACATGTACGCCGCCGGTATCTCCTCCTTTAAAATGTACATGACCTACCCGGCCATGATGATCGGCGACGAGGCCATGTACAAAGCCCTGAAAAAGCTGAAGGAAAAGGGCGGTATCTGCGGCGTACACTGCGAAAACAGCGGCGTTATCAACGCGCTGATTGAGGAAAAAAAGGCAGCCGGGGAGATGGGCGTTTCGTCCCACCCGGAGACCCGGCCCGACTTCCTGGAGGCGGAGGCCGTGAGCCGTCTGCTGCGCATCGCCCAGGCGGTGGACATCCCGGTGGTCATCGTCCATCTGACCAACGCCGCCACCCTGGCGGAGGTCACGGCGGCCCGGCGGCGGGGGCAGAAGGTCTATGTGGAGACCTGCCCGCAGTACCTGGTGCTGGACGACAGCGTGTATTATAATGAGGACTATTCCCGGGCCGCCCGCTATGTGTGCGCCCCGCCCATTCGCAAGGCGGAGGACTGCCGGGCCCTGTGGGCCGGGCTGCGCAAGGGCGACATCCAGACCATTTCCACGGACCACTGCGCCTTTACCCTGGCGCAGAAGGACGCGGGCCGGGGCGACTTTACCAAGATCCCCGGGGGACTGCCCGGCGTGGAGGCCCGGGGCGAGCTGGTGTATTCCTTCGGCGTGGCTACGCGGAAAATTTCGCTGGCTGCCATGTGCCGCGTGCTGTCGGAAAATCCGGCGAAGCTGTACGGCATGTTCCCCCGGAAGGGCATCATCGCCCCCGGCGCGGACGCGGATATTGTCGTCTATGACCCCCAGGCCGACCACATTCTCCGGGCGGAGGACATGGAGAGCCGGGCCGGGTACACCCCCTATGAGGGCTTCGTGACCCACGGCTCCGTGAGCCAGGTTTGGCTGCGCGGCAAGCTCATGGTGGAGAACGGGCAGGTCATCGGTGAGCCGCGGGGCGAGTATATCGTGCGCGGGAAAAATGCGCTCTAACATAAGGAGGCGGCTATGAACCATACCTTTGGATATGTGCTGTGCTGCCAGTCGCCGGGGCTGTTTTTGCTGGCCATCGCGCTGGTGATCGCGTTTTTCGTGCGGAAGGGTCGGTCGCTGTTCCGGGCCATTTTGGCGCTTTTGGGCGCGGCGGTGTGCATCGCCGCCGGGGTCGTGCTGTATTACCAGGGGATGCTGCGGGAGTATTTTGCCGTGAAGAATTTCTGGCACATCCGTGGCCCCGGCTGGGTGGGCCTGACGCTGGTGGCGGCGCTGCTGGTGTATGTGCTGGTGAAGGCCATCGCCCGAGCCTCGGCCCGCCGAGCGGCGCAGAAGGAGGCAGCCCGGGCCGAAAACGCCCGCAAGCAGGAGATGGAGAGCGCGAAAACCGCCGCCTACGAAGCAGGCCGCGCAGACGCCCTGTCCGGCGCGGCAGCTTTCCAGCAGGAAACGCCCACGGAAGCGCCCCCCGCAGCCGAAAACGAAACAGAAACCCCGGCGGAGGAGAGCGCCAAGAGCGCGGAAGTGAAATAAAGGAGAATAAATCGAAGCCAGCCTTGCACCGAGTGTGTGGGGCTGGCTTTTTGTAAGGGGAAGATGAAAGGGGCAAGAGGGGGCGCACGGGCGACCTTCGCGGTCGCCCGCCCCACCGCACCCCTTGTTATACCTCCGTAGGGGACGATGCCCACATCGTCCCGCACCACCGCACTACTTGTTACGAATCCGTAGGGGCGGACGCCTCTGTCCGCCCGCCCTGTAACGCACTGTACCCCGGCAGGGCACACGGGCCCTGCCCTACCAAATCTTCGTAGGGGCGGCCCTCGCGGTCGCCCGCGGGCGGGGCAAAGCCCCTCCCCTATGCCCCCCAGGGAGCCGCACCGCATTTCTTGCAACCTGTCATTGCGAGGGCGCAAAGCGCCCGTGGCAATCCGTAACCCCCGTCCTCAAACCTATTCACTCTTCACTTTTCACTATCACTTCAAACAGCCCCCAGCTTTCCCCTTTCCACTTTCATCTTTTCCCTTTTATGCACCCTGCCCAACCCCCAAAGGTGCAAATCCGCTCCCCTTGCGCACACCATCCAAACATATATTTTTTCGCCTCCGCCCCCTTGACAACTGCCCGCCCCGGTGTTATAGTCCCATATAACACCGAAAAGGAGGACTCAGTCATGGCATATTCCGCCCGCAAATGCAGCACCGCAGCACAGGCCGCCTGTGCCGTTTCCTCCTGGGCAAATACCTCCCTGGTTTTGGTTGACGTGATTTTGGTCACGTCTATTTTTGTCGCTCGAATTACGATCCTGCCCCTGGCAGCCTCTCTCCAGCGCCGAAAAATGACGAAGGTCCTTGCCCCGGCAGCCGCCTGATCTCAGGCCGACATCGCCCACAGCAGCAGCGGCTCCGCCACTTTCGGCGGGGTCGCTTTTTTCGTGGGCCAAACCCCAGCGACGCCCCCGGGCGCCAAATTTTATTAGGAGGATAAGAAAATGCCTATCGTTCATGTCACCGTCACAGGTCGCCAGCCCGCACCCCAAAAGCGCGAATTTATGGAGTTCGCCGCCCAGAGCATCTGCACCCACACCAGCACCCTGCCCAAGAATATCTATGTGTATTTCCACGAGATGGACCCGGAAAATGTCCGCAAAACGGCCCCCACGGTCCTCATCGACTGGACCATGATCCCCGACCGCACCAACGAGGCCAAAAAGGCCATTATGGCCGACCTCACCGACGCCCTGGCCCAGCTCACCGGGGAAAATAAGAGCGAGATCGTCATCATCTTCAACGACATCCCCCTCCCCAACGCCATGCTCGGCGGCATCACCCGCGCTGAAAATTATAATTGGTGACGCCGCCGGCTCACGCAAAAAAGCACTTGCCTCGGCAAGTGCTTTTTCTTTATCGCCGCTCATCAAAATATTTTATAAGATCAAAAATCAACCGCGTTTCCTCCGGGGTGTAGCCGTCCAGCGACAGCTGCAAGGCGCTCTCCATGCCCAGCAGATAGTCCGCCGACACATGAAACAGCTTCGCCATCGCCACCACATACTGCGTCGTGGGCGCCGAAATCCCCATCTCCCAGGCGTTTACCGAGCTGCGCGTCACATCCAGCTTTTTCGCCAGCATCGACTGCGAAAAACCCGTCTGCTCCCGCAATTGCCGAATCCGTTCCGAAATCATACCATCACCTCACGAGTATTTTACCCGACCGCGAGTGACAATAAATTATCATCTAATGTATAGTTTTATTGACATTTGCAATTTTGATGGTATAATTGATTTATCACAATTTTGGAGGGTGCTGTCATGAAAAAGAAACGCCTGGCAGGTTTGGTCTGCATGCTGACCCTGCTTCTGATTTTGACGGGTTGTCAATGTAAACACGAATGGAAAAATGCAACCTGCACAGCACCAAAAACCTGTGCCAAATGCGGGCAAACAGAGGGTGTCGCCCTGGGCCATACATGGCAAGCGGCCACCTGTACCGAGCCCCCAAAATGCTCTGTTTGCGGCGCGGTAAACGGAGAAGCCTTAGGGCATAAAAGTGCCGGCTGGTCCGAAGAACAAACAGATACCGTCAAGGCAATATCCGTTTCAACCGAATCCTGCGAAGTTTGCGGTGCCATCCTAAGCAGGCGGGAAATCCCGCTCAAAACTTTGCATAACGGAGCGACCTTTTTACTGTCTCCCCGAGATTTTGTTGAGAGATTACGGCTTGAATACACCGAAATCACACCTGAAATAAGTGTTCGTTCCGGGAAAAACGGAAGCAATTTTGCGTGCGGCTTTCTGCGCGATGGCAAGCAAAAGGGCTTTTTACAGTTCAAGGACAGCTCCGACAATTTAATTCCCGATTCAAGTAAATATGACTTATCTTTTCAGAAATTGCAGGGTATAATTTCCGAAGATATAACCAATGCACTTATCGCAATAGCAAAATCATGCGACCCCTCCCTGGACTTCGATGCAGCCCGTTCCGTTGCATTTGAAATAATTGCCAACGGTGAAGCAAAGAAAAACGGCATATTCTATGAGTGCCAAGTTTCCAACGGCGGCGGAGTAATATGGGTAGGCCTGACTGGGAACTAAACGAGTACAGGGCAGATATAAGGATGTAATGCCCCCCCCCGAGATCACGCTCCGCACGGCGTAGGGCGCAAAAAAGCGACGGCATTCTCCCAACCCCGCCGCTCTTGAAATGAAATATTGCTGCGCAATATGAAATAATTTGTTGCACAAATTATGAAATTTTCCGCTGCGCGGAAAGTGAAATAAAATTCGTCCCCCACATGCCGCAGGCATATTTCACATTTGCAAAGCAAATATTTCACCGCGCAGCGATTTCACTCGTTCCGCAAGAACGAATTTCATTGAAAAAAGGACTTGCCTTTCGGCAAGCCCTTTTTTCATGTGGGAGGACTATAAAATAGATTTTTTCGCCTTTCTGGGAGTAGTATTTGTTCCCTTACGAAAAATCTTGAACTTTCAAGGTTTAGCCATGAGCAAAACACATATTTTGCGAAGTAGGTACACAGTATGTTGTCTAAAAATCAGCTTTGCAGTACCATATGCTGTATTCCCTTGTGAGAAAATTAGAGTTTTGCTCATCCCTATCAAGGTTAGGGGCGGAGGTGAGCCGCTGTCATTCGGTCAGCGGCTGCACCGATTTAAGACCGCCTTTGAATATTACGGTAATCTGTTCTTTGGAGTCCACCACTACGCATTCGAGCAGTTGGCGGACGATTTGGTCATCGTATTCCATCGGGCGGTTCTTTATGCCGTCGAGTATCGTGTAGATGTCATCGAGTCGGGATTTTGCGTTTTCACGCCGTTGCTCAGCGTCGGCTATGCTGTCGAGCTGCTGTTGCAGACGGCTTTTTTCATTCATGAGCCGAGTTGCGGTTTTCTCGTCAAAGGCTTCGATGGTGTCGGTTGACACTCGGTCGAGCATCTTTTTGAATTCTGCGTCGATCTCGGCGATCCGTATCTGTAGGTCGATGCTGTTATCCTCGCTCTTTTCTCCCGCCAAGCCCATGCCGATGTGTGTCTTTAGTGTTCGCAGCACCTCGGCATTTTGGTTGGCGGTTTCCATGATCGCCGCCATCACAGCCCGTTGCAGTACGCTTTCCTCTACGGAGGGTGAATTATGACAGTATTTCTTGGCATATTCAATGCGGTTGATGCATCGCCACACAATTTTCTTTTTGCCGCTTGCCGTCCATGTGCATCGACGGTAGGCGGATTTGCATTCGCCGCAGACGAGCAATTCTGTCAGAGCGTATTTGCTTGAGTATTTGCCTTGCTCGGTCTTGGCTTTCCGGCTGATCTTGCGTTTGCCGGAGCGCCTTGCAAGTTCCTCCTGAACTCTGCCGAAAGTAGCCGAGTCGATAATGGCAGGGTGGCTGTTTTCTACATAGTATTTCGGGCGTTCGCCGTTGTTGACTCTGACCTTTTTGCTGATGCAGTCGGTGATGTAGGTCTTGTTGATGATGGCGTCGCCTTTGTACCTCTCATTGGAGAGAATGGATTGTATCGTGGAAAACTGCCACTCTGCTTTTCCCGTCGGGCTTTTGATACCTTTTTCCTCAAGTAGTTCTGCAATTCCCTTTAAGCTGTCGCCTGCGAGGAAGCGGTCATATATAAGGCGGATCGTTTCGGCTT
>CAVJNL010000026.1:0-21204 GCA_963650985.1 Clostridium sp. CAG:413 | reverse complement strand
AGGGCGTATTGTCTTCTTATTTTCGGGGTGTTGCACTTCGGATTGTAACCTGTCGTCCGCCCCTACGGAGGGGTTACAAGAAGTGCGGTAGACGGGGCGTCGGGGACGCCGCCCCCTACGGAAGGTTTACAAGTAGTGCGGTGGGGCGGGCGACCGCGAGGGTCGCCCCTACGAAAAAAGCGTCTGCTTTTGCGTAGGGCGGCGTGCCCTCACGCCGCCGCGATGGTGCGGAGATTGTCGGTCGGCGGGGTGTGGGCACCCCGGCCTACATTTTTGAAAGAAAAAGGCTTGCCGTCTTGCTGGCGGCAAGCCTTTTCTTATGCTTTTTTGGCGCTTATAGGATTTTCGGGCGCTTACAGGCGGGCCTTTAGGTTCTTTTGGATGGCGGTGATGAAGTCTTCGCTGGTGACGGCGTGGGCGGGGGTGCCTTCGTCTACCAGGCCCACCAGGTCCTTGGTCATGGTGCCTTGGTTCAGAGTGTCGAAGCAGGCACCTTCCAGTTGGTCGGCGAAATTTTCCAGGTCCTTCAGGCCGTCCAGTTGGGCGCGCTTGCGCAGGGCACCGGTCCAGGCAAAGATGGTAGCCATGGGGTTGGTGGAGGTCTTTTCGCCCTGGAGATGCTTATAATAGTGCCTGGTGACGGTGCCGTGGGCGGCTTCGTATTCGGTGGTGCCGTCGGGGGAGACCAGGACGGAGGTCATCATGGCCAGGCTGCCGAAGGCGGTGGACACCATGTCGCTCATGACATCGCCGTCGTAGTTCTTGCAGGCCCAAATAAACCCGCCTTCGGAGCGGATGACACGGGCCACGGCGTCGTCGATGAGGGTGTAGAAATAGGTGATGCCCAGTTTCTCAAACTCCGCCTTGTAGCTCTCAAATTCCTCCTCGAACACCTTCTTGAACTCGCCGTCATAGACCTTGGCGATGGTGTCCTTGGTGGAAAACCACAGGTCCTGCTTGGTGTCGATGGCGTACTGGAAGCAGGCCCGGGCAAAGGAGCGGATGCTCTTTTCCTTGTTGTGCTGGCCCTGCCAGACGGTGGGACCGTCCACCTTCTGCACGGAGACGGTCTGCTCCGCACCGCTTTGGCCCTTGAAGGTCAGGAAGCACTCGCCGGGTTCGGTGGTATACAGGTCCACGCTCTTATACACATCGCCGTAGGCGTGGCGGGCGATGGTGATGGGCTTTTTCCAGTTCTTCACAACGGGATGGATGGAGTCGATGAGGATGGAGGCCCGGAACACCGTGCCGTCCAGGATGGAGCGGATGGTGCCGTTGGGGCTCTTCCACATTTGGGTGAGCTGGGGGTACTCCTCCATGCGCTGCTTGTTGGGGGTGATGGTGGCGCACTTCACGGCCACGCCCAGGCGGCGGGTGGCGTTGGCTGCCTCCACGGTCACCCGGTCCTCCGTCTCGTTGCGGTGCAGCAGGCCCAGGTCATAGTATTCGGTCTTTAAGTCCACGAAGGGGAGGATCAGCCGGTCTTTGATCATAGCCCAGAGGATGCGGGTCATTTCGTCGCCGTCCATCTCCACCAGGGGGGTGTTCATTTTGATTTTTTCCATGGTCTCACTCCTTGTTCCGGGCGGCGTAGTAGTTCATGAGGCAGCCGTCCAAAATAATCTCTTTTTCGTCCTCGGTCAGGCCCTTTACATGCAGCAGCAGGTCGTGGACGCTGCCGTCCTTGCATATGACCTTGGCGGGGATGTCCTCCCGGCCCTGCTCCACCGCCTGGCGGATGCCGGGGACGAACACGCAGTCGCCGCTGTCATAGTCGAAGGGCGTGCCCTCGTCCATAGTGAAGGGCAGGATGCCCCAGTTGATGCAGTTGCTGCGGTAGCGCTTGGTGGCGAACTGGTAGCATATATTGGCAAAGCCCCCCAGCACCTTTTGGCAGGAGGCGGCCTGCTCACGGGCGGAGCCGTCGCCGGGCTTATTGGCAAAGACGCAGGAGCCGAACTGGGTGTTTTTTGACAGTTCGTCCGCATCCCCCACCTTAGAGAGAATTTCCTGCAGATGGTCGCTGACAGCGCCCTCCCGGCGGGCTTTTTCCTGCTCTGCCACGGCCTTGGAGCGGCCCACATACTCCGGCACCCGGCGGCTGAGGGTGAACTCGGCCAGGCGCAGAGGATTGCTACGGTAAGACGAGGTCTCGCCGGAGGGGATCAGCTCGTCGGTGGTGGTCACGGGGTCGTGGATCACCGCCGCCAGCTCCACCAGGAGATTGTCGCTGAGCTGGTACATCTTGGGCCAGTCGGTGATGTTGGGGCCCATTTGCAGTTCCACAGAGGGGTCGGCCTTGCCGAAGCCGTAGTACAGGCGATTTTTATACACAGTGTTATCAAAGTGATATTCGTGGTGCACGGGGGCATAGTCCATCTCCGTGGCCGGGGTGATGCGGCCACCGTTTGCCGCCGTAGCGGCGATGGAGCGGGCGTCCATGAGGCACACGCCTGCAAACTGGCCCTCGCCGGGCTTGCTGCCTTCGCGGTTTGGGAAGTTGCGGGTGGTGTGGCGCAGGCTGAGGCCGTTGTTGGCGGGCACATCCCCCGCGCCGAAGCAGGGGCCGCAGAAGCTGGGCTTGATGATGGCCCCGGCCTCCAGCAGACTCGCCGTGGCGCCGATCTTCATCAGCTCCAGGGAGACCGGCACGGAGGTGGGGTACACATCGAAGCTGAAGGACCCGGAGCCGGTGAATTTGCCCCGGAGAATGTCGGCGGCCTCGGTGATATTGTCAAACAAACCGCCGGCGCACCCGGCGATGACGCCCTGGTCGGCCCAAACGCCGCCATCGTGAATCTTGTCCGTCAGGTGGGGGTCCGCCTTGGGGAAGCGCCGCCGGGCATCGGCCTCCACGCCCTTGAGAATTTCCTCGGCGTTTGCCAGGAATTCCTTGATGGTGTAGGCGTTGGAGGGGTGGAAGGGCAGGGCGATCATGGGCTCCACCTTGCCGAGGTCAATGGTGATGTACTTGTCGTACCAGGCCACGGTGCCGGGGTGCAGGGGCTTATAGTCCGCCGGGCGGCCATGGGTCTTGAAGAAGCCCTCCGTCACCTCGTCCGTCTCCCAAATGGAGGAGAGGCAGGTGGTCTCGGTGGTCATCACATCAATGCCGTTGCGGTAGTCAATGGGCAAGTCCTTAATGCCGGGGCCGCAGAACTCCAGCACGCAGTTATTCACAAAGCCCGTCTCAAAGGTGGCCTTCACCAGGGCGATGGCTACATCGTGGGGGCCGACACCCTTTTTGGGGGTCCCGGTGAGGTACACCAGCACCACCTTGGGCATGGGCACATCCCAGGTGTTTTTCAGGAGCTGCTTGGCAAGCTCCGGGCCGCCCTCGCCCACGGCCATGGTGCCGAGCGCGCCGTAGCGGGTGTGGGAGTCGGAGCCCAGGATCATCTTGCCGCACCCGGCCAGCTCCTCCCGGGCGTAGGAGTGGATGACGCTTTGGTTGGCGGGCACATAGATGCCGCCATACTTTTTCGCGGCGGAGAGGCCGAACATGTGGTCGTCCTCGTTAATGGTGCCGCCCACGGCGCACAGGCTGTTGTGGCAGTTGGTGAGGGCGTAGGGAATGGGGAATTCCTTCATGCCGGAAGCTCTCGCCTGCTGGATGATGCCCACATAGGTGATGTCGTGGGACACCATGGCGTCAAAGCGCACCTGCAGCCGCTCGGGGTCGCCGCTTTTGTTGTGGGCCTGCAAAATTTGCCAGGCCATGGTGTTCTCCCGGGCCTGGGCGGCGGGGACGGCGGCTGCTTCCGCCAGATGGCCGTTTTCCAGGAAAACACCCTTATCGAAGCACTGGATCATACTGTATCCTCCTTGCGTAAAACCAATTTAAACTACTATATCACACTTCCCGGCATTACTCAATAGGCATGGCCACCTGGGTGACAAATTTACTTTTGCCCGTGTGGCGGGGCGGGCCCTCCAGGTAGATGTTGCGGCAGGTGCCCTTGAGGCGCAGGCCGCTTTCCCGGGCGTAGGCCAGCAGGTCCTCGCGCACCTAGGGAATTTCGTCATAGTCCCCGTGGAAGAAGATGCACACGGCCTTTTCCGCGGGCCAGTCCTCCACAAATTCGCCCCGGCTGCTTTGGGGCACGGCCACGCAGAAGCTGACCTGGTTCGGGTCATCCAGGGGATAGTCGATGAAATACATCCGCTTGGCGGTGTCGGTGCCGTACTGGCGCATGGCGGCGGCATCAACGCATCCGGCCCCGTGAAGATCAGCGACACCACCATTACCGGCAATACGGCCACCAAGCTCGAAAACTGGGGCGGCGGCGGTGTGAATGCCAGTATCATTCCCAAAAGCAGCAACGGCAACGGCTGGGTCTTTGAGCTGTCCGGCAAGGTGAACATCACCGGCAACAACGCTGAAGGGGTGGACAACAACCTCTATTTCCCTGAAGAGACTGCTGGAACCATGCTCCCCGCCGCCACCGCTAAGACCAAGCCCGACGCTCCCAGCGGCCTCCAGGGCGTGGCTCCCAGCACCTGGGGCGAGGTGGACGGCAAGATCAGCGGCACCAAGGCCACCATGGAGTGGTCCACGGACGGCGAGAACTGGACCGAATGCACCGACGGCGCCACCACCGTGGGCGGCGAGGGCGACTACTATGTGCGCATCAAGGCAACGGATATTTCCTACGCCTCCGATGCCACCACCGTGACCGTGCCCAAGTATCTCATGGCTATCGACTTCCCCGCGCCCACCCTGAGCTACAACTATGACGGTAATGAGCACACCCTCCTGGTTCCCGGCGAGGGCTACACCGTGGAGGGCGACATCACCAAGACCGACGCGGGCAGCTACACCGCCACTGTGAAGCTGGACGAGGATAAGTACCAGTGGAGCAGCACTGTCACCGACAACACCATCTCCTGGACCATCGCCAAGAGAATGGCCCTGGCGAAGGACTTCACCTTTACCGCGCCCGAGAGCCTGGTTTGGGACGGCAACCCCAAGACTGCGGCCATCGACCTGAACGCGCCCTACACCCTGGGCGGCTGCAAGACCTCCCTGGTGTATAAGCAGGGCGACACGGTGGTGGAGGATCCCACCGACCCCGGCACCTATCAGGTGTACCTGGTCATCACCGGCAACGGCAACCTCCTGGCCACCGATGGCCTCACGGCAGATAGCTGGAAGTTCGAGATCCTGCGCCCTGACAACCACATCTATGGCGCATGGGAGCACAATGACACCCAGCACTGGCACAACTGCAACGTGCCCGGCTGCTCCGAGGAGCAGCGGTCCGCCCACGGGACCGACACCCCCCGCCACCTGCGTCACCAAGGCTGTGTGTACCGTCTGCCAGAGCCAGTGCGGCGAGTTCGATGCCCACAACCACACCGAGGGCAAGGTCAGCGATACCGATTACAAGGCTCCCACCTGCGGCAGCAAGGGCAACGAGGCTTATAGCTACTGCGCCGACTGCGGGAAGTATTTCAAGGACGGCGACAACCAGATCTATGACGATGCCAGCGCCTTTGACATCGAGCCTCTGACCCATAAGAACGCCACCAAGACGGACGCCGTGGCAGCCACCTGCGAAGTGGGCGGCAACGAGGCCTATTGGTTCTGTGCCGACTGCAGCAACTACTATGCCGACAAGGACGGCAAGCTGGATCCCACCGTCGCTTACACCAGCAATGCCAGCTTCCTGCTGAAGGCCCTGGGCCACGACTTCACCGAGAAGGTGGTGGACGATGCCCACCTGAAGACCGCTGCCACCTGCACAGAGGATGCTGTGTACTTCAAGAGCTGCGAGCGCTGCGGCGTGAACGGCACCGACGCCGACATCTTCACCGTTGCGGGCACCGCCCTGGGCCACGACTTCGCGGACCAGCCCTATCTGCACGATGAGACCGGCCACTGGCAGACCTGCAAGCGCGATGGCTGCGATGTGACTTCCATCGTTGAGGAACATATCTCCGATGAGGGCAAGATCACCAAGGAGCCCACCGCCGCCGGGGAGGGCGAAAAGACCTTCACCTGCACCGTCTGCGGTGAGGTGTTGCGCACTGAGCCCGTGGATAAGCTGGCACCCACCATCGTGGAGGGCGCGGGTGGCAAGCGCCAGTCCGGCGACAAGACCGGCCTGACCTTCAAGTCCGACGCGGCCCGGGAGGACTTCCTCTCCGTCAGCGTGGACAGCAAGGTGCTGGAGGAAAGCCAGTACACCATCGACGCCGATGGCGTCACCGTCACCCTGCTGAGCAGCTACCTGAGCACCCTGTCCGTGGGTCAGCACACCCTGGGTGTGACCTCCGCCTCCGGCACGGCCAGCACTGTGTTCACCATCACCGCCGCACCCACCGTGGTGCCCACCGGCGATTCCGTGAGCATAGCCCTGTGGCTGTCCCTGGCAGCCCTGTGCGGCCTGGGCACCCTGGTGGTCGTCAGCCGCAAAAAGCGCGAGAACGACTGATCCGCTTCGGTAAAAGCGAATAACGAATAAAAAACCCCGCCCCCTGGGGCGGGGCAGAGTGTCAAAAAAGCCTCGCAGAGTTTGCCGCCCGCAGGCGGCAAAAAATTGGGATCATTTTCTCTCGCGACATGTGCGTGAGAGAAAATACTTCTCAGGCTGCAAGTGTGGAATTTGTCCGTCACAGACGGACAAATTATGCGCGCAGCAGACTGCAAGCCTTTTGTCGGAAAAACCCGGAGGTTTTTTCGACAGTCTCAATAGGGAGAGAGTTTGTGCTCTCTCCCTATTTTTTGTTTTGCGTTCCGGCTTAGCCGAAGAGGTAGCTGTACTTGTCGCGGAGGGTGACGATCAGCTTCTCCAGGTCGGCGGGCAGGTCGTTATTCTTGCTCAGATCATAGTCCTTGGGCTCGCCGAAGGTGCGCACGCGCACCATGTCGCCGCCCAGGAACAGCACACCGGCGTTCTTGGAATCCACCATGTCCTCAGCGGTCTGGAACAGGGTGAACTTGTCGTGGCAGGGCTCGGAAGCGTAGGGGCAGAACTGGGTGCAGTTGCCGCACTCGTTGCACATCTTGTCCACATGGACGATCTGGTGACTGCCGTCGGCCATGGCGATGGCCACATTTGCCCGGTTGGGGCAGGAGTCCACGCAGTTTTCGCAGACGGTGTGGCACTGCAGGCAGCGCTTGCCCTCGCAGCAGGCGTCCTTGCTCATGATAAGGGTGCCCTTCTTGGCGATGGCCTCGGCCTTGGTGATATAGGCCTCAGCGGGAATCTCGTAGGTGTGAGCCGCGCCGATGACTTCCTCGGCGAAGCGGGCGGCGTCGGCAATGCCTTCCACCACGGTGGCGGGGCCGCGGGTGGCGTCACCGGCGGCGTACACGCCCTCCACATTGGTCTTGAAGGCGGGACGGCCCTTCTTGTCCAGCTCGATGCCGTTGGCGCTCATGAGGGCGTCGTCCACCTGCTCGCCCACGGCGGAGATGACCAGGTCGCAGGGCACGGTGAAGAACTCGCCGGTGCCCACGGGGCTGCGGCGGCCGGAGGCATCGGCCTCGCCCAGCTTCATCTGCTCGCACTTGAGCACGCCGTCTGCCTGGGCCACGGGAGCGGCCAGCTCGGCAAAGGCAACGCCGTCGGCCAGGGCCAGGGCCAGCTCATGCTCGTCGGCGGGCATATACTTCTTGGTGCGGCGATACACCAGGGTCACATGCTTGGCGCCGCAGCGCTTGGCAAGACGGGCCGCGTCCATGGCGGTGTTGCCGCCGCCGACCACGACCACATTGCCGCTGACCGAGATGTTCCCGGCCTTCACACCCTTCATCCACTGGATGGCACCGGCCACATCGCCGGGGATGTCCAGCTTGCCGGGCTTCCAGGCGCCCACGGCGAAGAGGATGTGGGTGTAGCCCATCTTCTTCAGCTCGGCAACAGACGGAGCGGGCGCGCCGCACTTGACCTCCACATCATACTTCTGCATCAGGGCGATGTCCTTCTCGATGGTCTCATTGGCCACGCGGAAGGAGGGGATCACATGCCGGGGCACACCGCCCAGGCAGGCTTCGCGCTCGAAAATGGTGGTCTCGATACCGGCCCGGCCCAGGAAGTAGGCCGCCGCGATGCCGGTGGGGCCGCCGCCGATGATGGCAGCCTTCTTGCCAGAGACCTTAGCAGGCTTCTTGATGGAGGCCATCAGGGCATTGTAGCCGTTCTGAGCCGCCACCAGCTTGGTGTCGCGGATCTGCACGGACTCCTCATAGAAGTTGCGGGAGCACTTGTTCTGGCAGCGGTGTGCGCAGATGGTGCCGGTGAGGAAGGGCAGGGGGTTCTTTTCGGTGATGAGCTTCAGCGCGGGGCCATACAGGCCCTTGCGGCACAGCTCCACATACTCGGGGATATCCTGCTCGATGGGGCAGCCGCCCTTGCAGGGTGCGGTGAAGCAGTCGATCCAGGGCACATTCTTCTCGCTCTTGCGCTTGGGCAGGGGCTTGATGGGCTTCACATGGTGATAGTCCGTGTGAGAAGCGGTGGACATGGCGCAGATGGCCTCGGTGTCGGTGCCGTCAAAGGCCTTGTAGGTCATGGGCTCCACCTTTTCCACCATCTGAAGCAGACGGTTGTATCCGCCGGGCTTGAGGATGGTGGTAGCCACGGTGATGGGCCAGATACCGGCGGCAAAGAGCTTGTCGCAGTTGAAGTATTCCGCGCCGCCTGCGAAGGAAATGCGCATCTTGCCGCCAAACTGGCGGGAAATGCGGTGGCACATCTCGATGGTCAGGGGGAAGAGGGCGCGGCCGGACATATACATCTCGTCATTGGGCAGCTCACCGCGGGTGGTGTCCACGGGGAAGGTGTTGGAGAGCTTCAGGCCGAACTCCAGGCCGCACTTGTCGGCCAGGGCCTGCAGGCGCTCGAACATGGGCACGGCATCGGCCCACTGGAGGTCCTCGCGGAAGTGGTGATCGTCAAAGACGATGTAGTCATAGCCCATGCCGTCCAGAATGGTGCGGGCGGTCTCGTAGCCCAGGATGGTGGGGTTGCACTTGACGAAGGTGTGCAGGTGCTTCTCGGAGATGAGGTAGGAGGCGATGCGCTCGATCTCATCCGGGGGACAGCCGTGGAGGGTGGACACGGTGACGCTGCGGGAGACGCGGGGGGAGATGGCGTCGATGTAGTCGCTCTCCTCGGGGAACAGCTCCTTGAGCACTTCCTTGCACTCGCCGAAAATGTCGGTCTTGTTGGCGTCCATCATGCCGTTGAGGTAGGTGTCCACCTTCTCGCCCTTGATGCCCTCCAGGTCATAGCCCACGGACATGTTGAACACGAACCCGTTGGGGTCGCCCAGGCCGTAGACCTTGCTGAGGACCTTCAGCGCGCACCAGGCTTTGATGTATTCGTCCATAGCCTGGGGCACGGTCAGCTCGGTGGACCACTCCTGGTTGTAGCCCTCGTCGTTTGCGAGAATGCAGGGACGGGGCACGCAGGCGGCCAGGTCGGCGCCGTCCATCTTCTGCACGGTCTTCACCTCGAAGAAGCGGGCACCGGCGAAGTAGGCAGCGATGATGTTTTGGGCCAGTTGGCTGTTGGGACCGGCGGCGGGCCCGAAGGGAGTCTCAATGCGCTCGCCGAAAATGGGCAGGCTCTTGCCGCTGGCCTTGTAGGCCTTGTGCACACCGAAAATTTCGCCGCTCATAGCGTACTCGGTGACTACCCAGTTCATAAGAGACTTAAAAGGAATGGGATACATTTTTTCAGACATAGGGATTCCTCCTATACTTATTCAACATAATACTCGTCCTCCGTCCATCGGACGGGGTTTTCATCCATATATTGCCAAATGCGGAGATAATCCGGCTCATTGCGGATCACATGGTCGTAGAAAGATGTTTGCCAAATAGGATAACCAATTTCGCGTGTGACCATTGCCTTGATGGAGCGGACCACCGATGACAGGTGCGTAGGGCGGGGTGCCCTCACCCCGCCGTCCGGTGAATGGATTGCAATTATGAGATGAACATGGTTCGGCATAATGACATATTTATCAATTGTGACGGTCGGGTAAAGCGTATTTGTGCGGAGAATGTGCTTTTCAACCACGCGGCCAACCAGGGAAAGCCTTACCTGCGGCGGGGTGAGGGCACCCCGCCCTACGACATCGCAAAGAATTTTCCGTTTCCCTGCGGTGCATACCGTCACAAAATACCAACCCTGGGCATAATCAAACGCTTTGAGCCGTGGATGCTTCCGCTTCGGCAGCTCATCCAAGGGATCAATACACCCGGTTATTCAAGCTGCCCCACAGCTTCTTGGCGGCTTCGAGGATATGGGCGTTCTCGGCCTCCTCGTCGATGCCCACCAGCACGCGGTCCTGCATGAGGACCTTGCCATTGGCGATGGTGGTCTGGCACTGGCGGCCGGTCATGCCGAAGATCATGTGGCCGTCGATGTTCTCGCCGGAGAAGGGGGTGAAGGGCTTATAGTCCATGACAATGATGTCGGCGGCGGCGCCGGCCTTCAGCACGCCCAGGGTGGCGGGGAAATACTTCTCGCCGATCTTGGCGTTATTGCGGAACAGCATGTCCGTGACCTCGCACCAGCCCACATTGGGCAGGCAGTTTTGGCTGCGCTGGGAGCACAGGGCCACCTTGATGGACTCCAGCATGTCGTTGGTATAGGCGTCGGTGCCCATGCCCAGGAGGATGCCCCGCTTGTGGAGCTGGATCACCGGGCAGATACCGATGGCGTTGCCCATGTTGCTCTCGGGGTTGTTCACCACCATGGTGCCGGTCTCCTTGATGATCTCCATCTCGGCGGTGTTCACATGGATGCAGTGGCCCAGGATGGTCTTCTCACCCAGGATGCCGTGGTCCTGCAGACGCTGCACGGGGCGGCGGCCATAGTTCTGCAGGGAGTCATACACATCGTTCATGCCCTCGGACACATGGATGTGGTAGCCGGTGCGGCCATTGTTGGCGGCCACCATCCGGTCAAAGGTCTTGTCGGAGATGGTGAACAGGGCGTGCCCGCCGAACATAGCGGCCAGCATGGGATCCTTGTTCTTCTCACACTCGGTGATGAAGTCGGCGTTCTCCTGAATGGCCTGGAGGCACTTCTCCTCGCCGTCGCGGTCGGAGACCTCGTAGCACAGGCAGGAGCGCAGGCCCAGGCGCTTACTTTCCTCGGCAATGGTGTGCAGGGTGCCGGGGATCTCGCCGTAGGAGGCGTGGTGGTCGAAGATGGTGGTGACGCCCTGCTTGATGGAATCCATGTACAGAGCGGTGGCGCTGGCGCGGGTGCCGTCCATCATCAGCTTGCGGTCGATGGCCCACCAGGTGCCGTCCAGGACCTCGTAGAAATTGGTGGGGTTGTTGCCCACGATGCTCAGGCCGCGGGCCAGGGCGGAGTAAATGTGGGTGTGGGCGTTGATGAGAGCGGGCATGATGACGCCGCCTTTGGCGTCGATGATCTCCGCGTCCGCGTACTTGGCCCGCAGAGCGCTCTCCTCGCCCACCTCCACGATGCTGCTGCCCTCGTAGGCTACAGCGCCGTGCTCGTAGTAACCCTTGCCGTCCGGGTCACGAGTGATGAGTCTGCCGTTGGTGACTAAATACATTCTTTTTTCCTCCTTGCTGTTTTCTTGCTGTTACAGTTGTGAGTCAAGACCTTTCCCTATATTCGCCGCCGATAATGAAAAATGTTCCAAACCCCCCGAAGAGGATCTGAAACACTCAAGCACAGCGCCGAGTGATAGTTGCAGCCCGTGCGCAAAGCACTTCCTTACAGCTACCAATCTTGATTGTACCCTTATTTTACACGAAAACGCCCCAAAACGCAACAGGAAATTCTGCGAATTTATCTATAAATGCCAAAAAAATTCGCAGGCGTGGTGCGCCTGCGAATTTCAGAGTGTCAAAAAAGCCTCGCAGAGTTTGCCGCCCGCAGGCGGCAAGCCTTATGACAGAAAAATCGGAGATTTTTCGCCAGGATCACTTCGTGCCAAAGATCCGGTCTCCCGCGTCGCCCAGGCCGGGGACGATGTACCCGTTCTCATTCAGATGGTCGTCCAGCGCCGCACAGTAAATTTCCACATCCGGGTGCCGGTCATAGATAAACTGCACGCCCTCGGGAGCCGCCACCAGGATCATCAGCTTGATGTTCTTGCAGCCCAGATCCTTCATCTTGGTGATGGCCATGTCGGCGCTGCCGCCGGTAGCCAGCATGGGGTCCACAATGAGCACATCCCGGTCGGCGATGTCCTTGGGGTACTTCAGGAAGTAGAAGTGCGGCTCCAGGGTCTCCTCGTCCCGGTACATGCCGATGTGCGCCACACGGGCGGAGGGCACCAGGGTCAGAATGCCGTCCTCGAAGCCCAGGCCCGCTCGCAGAATGGGCACGATAGCCATTTTCTTGCCTGCCAGCACCGGGGCCTCGTAGGTGCACAGGGGGGTCTCGATGGTCTTGGTGGTCATGGGCAGGTCACGGGTGGCCTCGTAGGTCAGCAGCATGGCGATCTCGCCCACCAGGGTGCGGAAATCCTTCACGCTGGTGTCCTTGTCGCGCATCACCGACAGCTTGTGCTGCACCAGGGGATGGTCAACGATGTGCAGGGTAGGGAATTTGGCGCTCATAAAAGTGTCCTCCGTTTATAAAAAAAATTTATAACAAAATGATGAAAGGGGAGTAGAAATATAACCACGCGTAGGGGCCGATACCTACATCGGCCCGCTTGCAGGAGATTCTTTACTCTGCGTAGGGCGGGGTGCCCTCACCCCGCCGCCTTGTGTGGTAAATTTGCACCCCTACGAAGTGGTTTGTAGGGGCGGACGCCTCTGTCCGCCCGCCGGATTTGCCCCGCACTCTATGTAAAAAACCATGTCATTGCGAGGGCGCAAAGCGCCCGTGGGGAGCGAACCGAGCGCTGCCAGTGGCAGATGAAGCGAGGCGAGCGAGTGGCCGCGGTCAAAATTTCAAGCGCCCGCCGTAAGGCAGCGCAGAAATTTTGGGCACCGCAACAGGAACATCCGTAACTCCCGTCCCCAAAGGCTCCCCTTTATAAGGGGAGCTGTCACGGCTTCGCCGTGACTGAGGGGTCGCCCCCACAGCACCGCAGTAAACGAAACCCTTACCGCTCCGTCACTCTACCGTGATCTTCAGCCCCTTAGCCAGTCTCTCCCGCTCCGCCTGACTCAGCCGCAGGTAGGTGGGCACCAAGTCCCGCCCGCTGATGGCCTCGCCCCGGCGGGCCATGTCCTCCGCCGCCAGGGCCACCCCCACGGCGGACTGATACAGCTCATTCTCCGGCGCCAGTCGGCAGGGGATGCCGTGGCCGCTTAAATAGTCAAAGCACAGCCGCCCGCCGTCGCCCACCACCAGCTTGGGCGCGTCGTCCTCTTTCAGCTCCTGGGTCAGCTCCTCCAGGCCGATGGCCCGGTCCGGGCACAGCCGGGTCAATTCGCCGTTTTCACAGCGGAACAGCGCGTTATACACCTGGCTCCGCCGGGCGTCCATGGCGCACACAACCGTCCCCGTGAACATCCGCCCGTTTTGGGCCATGGCCTCCAGGGTGGACACGCCGCAGCAGGGCTTGTCCTCCGCCCAGGCCAGCCCCTTTAGGGCCGAAACGCCGATGCGCAGCCCCGTGAAGCTGCCCGGCCCCGCTGCCACGGCCAAAAGGTCCATGTCTCCCAGCGTCAGCCCCGCGTTACGCAGCATCCCGTCCAGCAGCGGCATCAGGGTCACGCTGTGGGTCAGGCCGATATTTTGGTAAGAGGAGGCCAGCACCTTGCCGTCCTCCGTCACGGCCACGGACACGCTCTTGGCCGAGGTCTCCAGCGCCAGGGTCTTCACAGTGCTTCGCCTCCCGTGATGGCGATTTTCCGGGCGTTTTCGCCCTCGGCGTCCCGCTCGATGGTCACATAGATCGTGCCCTCGGGCATGGCGTCCGCCACATTTTCGCTCCACTCCACGGCGCACACGCCGCCCCGGTCCAGATAATCCTCCCAGCCGATGTCAAAGAGGGCATCGGAGCTGTCCAGCCGGTACATATCAAAGTGAAACAGGGGAATATTCCCCCGATATTCGTTGACAATGGTAAAAGTGGGGCTCGTGACCCGGCCCGTGCAGCCCAGCCCTTGGGCCAGGCCCCGGGTGAAAGCGGTCTTGCCCATGCCCAGTCCGCCCCGAAAGGCCACCACGCTGCCCGGATGCAGCCTCGCGCCCAATTCCCGGCCCAAAGCCTCCGTCTGCGCCGCGCTCTCCGTCCGATAGACCATGCTCTCACCCCTTTTGCTCAAATCAACTTATTATAGCACGGAAAAAAACAAAAGAAAAGAGCGAACCAGACGTTTACAGAAAAAACTTCTTGTGGTAAACTATATACTGTCGTGGTGTTTCCCAAGAACAAAACCGACCCGCACCACCCCCAAATCTTTCTACTTTCATCCCACCCGAAAGGAGGCCGGCCCTATGCTGCGCAAAATTTTCGACTTCGTCATCGGTTGTTTCCGCCAGGCGGACCTGGTGCTGCTGGCAATGTGTACCGGCACCACTCTTTTCGGCTGCCTGATGATCGCCAGCGCCACCCACTACACGGGCTCGTATAAAAATGTCATCGTCCAGTTTGCGGCCCTGTGCCTGGGCATCGTGGCCTATGTGCTCATGAGCATGCTGGACCTGGCCGAGGTCAGCAAATATTGGAAGTGGCTCCTGGGCGCGAGCCTGGTGCTCATTCTCCTGCTGAAGACCCCTCTGGGCATGGACGGCGACACCGGCAACCGGGCCTGGCTGGGCGTAAAGGGCATCCCCGTGAACCTCCAGCCGGTGGAGATCGTGAAGCTGATCTTCATTATTCTGCTGGCCCGGCAACTGGTTCATCTGCAAGAGCACCGTGACCTGAAATCCATCCCCTCCATCGCCCTGCTGGGCGGCCACCTGCTCCTCATCGTAGGAGCCTACGCCGTGGTCTCCGGCGACATGGGCAGCGCCCTGGTGCTGATTTTCATCTTCGCCTGTATGTGCTTTGTGGCCGGGGTAGCCAAGCGCTGGTTCGTTCTTGGCATCCTGGGCGGCGGCTTCGCCTTCTATGTGCTCTGGGAGGAGGACAAGATCAGTCCCTACATGAAAGACCGCTTCCTGACCCTCTTTGACCACGACATGGACGCCATGGGCATCGGCTGGCAGCAGACCCGCGGCCTGCTGGCCCTGGGCGGCGGCAAGCTCACGGGCCAGGGCCTTTTCCACGGCACCCAGACCCAGTCCAAGAGCGCCTGGAGCCTCCCCGCCCGACACACGGACTTCATTTTCTCCGTCATCGGCGAGGAGTTGGGCATGATCGGCTGCCTGTTCACCATCATCCTCCTGGCCGCCATCATCCTGCGCTGCGTCCTGGTGGCCCGCCACGCCCAGCAGCGGAGCGACATGTATATCTGCGTGGGCGTTGCCTCCATGCTGATCTTCCAGACCATTTCCAACATCGGCATGTGCCTGTTCGTCATGCCTGTCATTGGCCTGACCCTGCCCTTCATCAGCTACGGCGGCACCTCCATCGTAACTCTCTTCGCCGCTATGGGCATGGTCTCCGGCATACAAAAGCGCACCCGCCCAGAGTGGCTGCGCTGAGATAGTGAAATAGAAATAAAAAATAGAGAAGTAAAATAGAAACCCACCCACCGGGCGCAGCCGCCAGCCGCGCCCGGTTTTCGCACCCCCACATACCGTTCGTAGGGGACGATGCCCACATCGTCCCGCCCCCCAACGCACACCAAGGACCGCTGGACCGGGCGGACAGGGTCGTCCGCCCCTACAACCCATCCGTAGGGGCCGGCGTCCTCAACGGCCCGTATTACCG
Organism: Clostridium sp. CAG:413; assembly: GCA_963650985.1. Taxonomy (GTDB): domain Bacteria; phylum Bacillota; class Clostridia; order Oscillospirales; family Oscillospiraceae; genus Vescimonas. The sequence goes on along the minus strand of CAVJNL010000026.1, from coordinate 5,421 downwards.
AACCTCTTGTAAACCTCCGTAGGGCGGGTTGCCCCCAGCCCGCCGCCCGCCCTGTACCGCACCATCGCGGCGGCGTGAGGGCACGCCGCCCTACGCAAGCATTCCAGTATTTCCGTAGGGGCGACCCTTGCGGTCGCCCGCGGGCGGGGCAGAGCCCCGCCCCTACGAACCACATAAAAGCATACCGCCCCTAATAGTGATAGGTAATCTTTTGATACTATCTCCGGTTTTTCCCCCACTCCACACCGTGCATGCGACTTTCACCGCACACGGCGTTCCATCGTTGGTTAATACTTGCTATAAAATCATTCTCTACATAGTTCGTTTGTTTGTATTCACATCACACAGGCTCGCTTCCTGCCTTGATGCGAAGTTTGTTTACTTTCTCCATTTGCTCATTGTCCAGGTTCAGCAGCTTCTTATATCGTTGAGGCTCTCGCTCACCTCCTGCTCCAGCTTATCGCCCACTTCACCGCTGACGGCCCGGCCTTCAAAGCTGGCCGCAATGCGCTGGGTGTAGTCCGAGGCAGCCTGGCCGTAAGCCACCTTCTGCTGGTCAAAAATATGCGCCAGCACGCTCTCGTCCGCCACAACAACGCCGTAGCTGTTGCTGGCCGCCGCCTCCAAGCCAGAGGAAATGGGGAACAGCGGGATGGTGGTCTTGATTTGATAGGTGTCCCTCTCAATGGTGATCTCCGGCCGGTCAAACCCGCTCTGGCGGATGTCTATGGGACACACGGCCACTTCGTCCTTCGCCAGGTCCAGAGCCTCCCCACCCAGGCTGCGGTACATCTCCTCGGTGATGTAGGTGATGACGCTGAGCCCCTTGAGGTTGTCGGCGGCGTTGCCGCTCACCCGCCCACAGGTCAGGGTGTCGTTTTCATAGATATAGGAGAGCGTCAGATACGCCTGCTCCTTGATCTTTTCAACACGCACGCCGCATTTCTCCGTCCCCTGCTCCACAGCTTTGCGCAGGGTCTCCAAAGGAATGGCCTCGGAAAAAGTCAGCTCCCCGCTCTCCGCGTCCCACTCCATATACCGGGCGGAGAGGTAAAAATCCTGGGGATAGTTCCGCTTCACCGCCTCCTCCTGCCCGGCGTAGAGGCTCACGGTGGTGGAGATCATCACCAGCACCCCCGTTGCCAAAATGGCGATGGAGGCCAGGCCCACGGCGTTCTGTTTCATGCGGTAGAGAAGCCCCGAGACTGCGGGCATTCTCTTCTTATTATAATAGAGCTTCGGGTTCTTCTTCAAGGCTTTCAGCACAAAAATGCTTCCGGCCACGAACAAAAAGTAGGTGCCTACGATGACCAGCAGTACTGCCACGAAGAACAGGGCGATGGCCTTGAGCGGGCTTTCGGTGGTCACGGAGATGTAGTAGCCCCCGCCCAGGGCCAGCACGCCCAGCACCAGCAGCACCCATTTGACCTTGGGCTCCCGCTCCCCGGCGCTGGCGCTGGAGAGCAGCTCCACGGGCTTGAGGCGGGCGATGCTCACGCAGTTGACGGCGTAGGTCAGCAGGTCCAGCACCAGGAAAAACGCCCCGGACAGGGCCAGGCTCTCGGCGTTGATGAAGTAAAAGCCCAACACCACCTCCGCTTGGAGAAGCTGGCAGATAAGCAGCGAGCAGAGCTTATAAAACAGCACCCCGGTCAAAAGCCCCAGGGCCACGGACACCAGGCTGCTGATGGCCATTTCGTGGAAAAGCACCCGACTGATGTGCCGCTTTTCTAGACCCAAAATGTTGTAAACGCCGAACTCCCGCTTGCGCTGCTTCATGAGAAAGCTGTTGATATAAAACAGCAAAATTGCCGACAGCAGCATCATCACCACCGTGCCGATAGACATGAACGTATTCAGAAATTCCCCGCCCTGGAGCTCGCCGATCCGCTCGTCGGCTCGGAGGGTGAACACAATATAAAACACGCACAGCAGGCCCGCCTCGGACAAAATGCGCGGGATAAAAAACCGCCGGTTCTTGCCGATGTTGCTCCAGGCCAGCTTCAGAAAAAATCCCGTTTTCATTCAGCGTCCCTCCCCGTGCGGAGCCTGGTCAGGGTGTCGCTGATCTTTTTATAGAGCTGCTGGTCGCTGCATTCGCCCCTATAAATTTGGTGAAACACCACGCCGTCCCGGATGAAAAGCACCCGCCCGGCGTGGGAGGCGGCGTCCACGGAGTGAGTGACCATGAGGATGGTCTGGCCCTGGCTGTTGACCTTTTCAAACATCCGAAAAAGGTCCGCCGAGGACGCGGAATCCAAGGCCCCGGTGGGCTCGTCCGCCAAGAGCAGCTTGGGGCTTGTGATCATGGCCCGAGCCACGGCGGCCCGTTGTTTTTGGCCGCCGGAGACCTCGTAGGGGAACTTGTGCAGGATGTTGTCGATGCCCAGGGCCCGGGCCAGGGGCGAGAGGTCGGCCTTCATCTCATTCACGCTTTTCCCGGCCAAAACTAAGGGCAGAAGAATGTTATCCTCCAGGGAAAAAGTGTCTAATAGATTGAATTCCTGGAACACGAAGCCCAGGTTGTCGCGGCGGAAGGCGGCCAGGTCCCGCTCGGGAATGGTCTCCAGGTTTTTGCCCGCCAAAAGCACCTCTCCGGCGGTGGATTTATCCAGCGCTGCCAGGATATTCAGCAGGGTGGTTTTGCCGGAGCCGGACTCGCCCATGATGGCCACATACTCCCCCTCCTGGACGGAAAAAGTCACGCCTTTCAGGGCCTAGACCTGGTTTCCGCCGAAGCGGGAGGTATAGGTCCTTTTCACTTCATTGACCTTTAGAATTTCCATAATAAACCTCCGATATTTTGTTTTCCGGGCTTATTGTACTGCGCTTTCGGCGGGGCCGCCATCGCTTTGGGCGACAGGGCTGTGACAGTTTTGTAAGGGGGGAAAGGCAGTGAAATTCGGTGAAATTCGGTGACATTACGGGGAAGTTTTGGGGAAGCAAACGGTGTCGTTTTCGGTGCATTTTATGGTCTTAATCTTCCCCGTTTTGCACCGCACGCTCGCAAAGCCCGTGTGGGTCAGATTTAAGAGAGTGTCCATCTCCCGGACAAAGTTTTCGTAAACGCCGGAGGTGTGGTGGACCAGGACGTAATTGACCCTTTTGATTTTGCTCGATGCCTGGCGGCAGAAGGCCCGGACGAGGGCGGGAGTGGTCATCAGCGGCATTTCCAGCAGCATCGGCGTTATTTTGGCGGCGCCGCTGACGGCGGTGATCACCTCGGTGATCGTGACGAAGGAAAAACCTTTCGCTGCGGCGGGGAAAAGGGGTATCGAGGCGAGGTAAACAGGGAAATTTTGACAGGCTCTCCCATCTGCCGGGGGAGCCTTTTTTGTGTCGAAACGACGAAAAATTTAGCGGATTCGTTGCAGGAAACTCTCGTTTTGTGCAAATTGCATAAAATCAAGGAAAATATTTTGGGACGGGCCGGGGCGGTAAAAAAATTCCATTTTGAATGAAAATCGTGTATGATAGGGCCTATAAGGAGGTGCTTCGGCACTCTAGGAATGAAAAATTGAAGGAGGAAACGACCCATGCGCAAAGTTTTAGCAATGCTTATGGCCGTGGTGATGACGCTGTCGCTGATGGTGTCCACGGCTTGGGGCGAGGAGAAGACCGGCTTTACTCTCCCCGAATCCCTGAAGGGCAAGACCGTTGTTCTGCACACCAATGATGTCCACGGCGCTATCGACAAGTACGCCAAGGTGGCCGCTCTGAGAGACGAGTGCTACGCCAAGGGCGCTACCATGGTAGTTTTGGTGGATGCGGGCGACTTCAGCCAGGGTTCCCCCTATGTGAGCCTGAGCAAGGGCGCTACCGCTGTTGAAATGATGAATGCGGTGGGCTATGACATTGTTACCCTGGGCAACCACGAGTTTGACTACGGCTTCCCCCAGCTGCAGCAGAACTTGGCTTCCGGCACTGCCAACTTCATGACCACCTGCATCAACCTGGTGGATGACGAGGGCAACCCCATCTACAACCCCGGCGCAACCGCTCCTATTACGGACGATGCCGACAACACCCTGTTCAACCTGACCATCTTCGGCGTGGCGACCCCCGAGACCATGACCAAGGCTAACCCCGCCCTGATGAAGGGCATTAGCTTCCTGCAGGGCGAGAAGCTGTATGACGCGGCCAAGGCCGGCATCAAGGTCGCCCGCGAGGAGGGCAAGAGCGACATCGTGATTGCCCTGGGCCACCTGGGCGTGGACGATTCCTCCGAGCCCAACCGCTCCATCGACTTCATGAACAATGTGCCCGGCGTGGACTTCTTCATTGATGGCCACTCCCACACTGTGATGACCGCCAGCAAGGATAACAAAATGATCCAGTCCACAGGCACGGGCCTGGCTTATGTGGGCGCTATCATCATTGACAACGCTTCCAAGTCCATCGAGAGCAACGGCCTCATTGACCTGTCCACTTACGAGAAGGAAAACGCGACCGTGAAGGCTCTGGCCGACAAGATCATCGCCGGTGTGAAGGCGGAGTACGGCCAGGTATTTGCCAAGACTGAGGTGGACCTGAACGGCGAAAAGGCTGCCAACCGCACCGCAGAGACCAACATGGGCGACCTCATTACCGACGCTATGATGTGGGCGATCAAGACCAAGGCTCCCACGGTGGACATGACCAATGCTGTGGCTATCACCAACGGCGGCGGCATCCGCGCTTCCATCAAGAAGGGCGACATCACCAAGCTGGATGTGAACACCGTTCTGCCTTTCGGCAACACCCTGGCGGTGGTCTATGTGAAGGGCAGCGAGCTGCTGGAGGCCCTGGAGGCTTCTACCTTCTGCACCCCCGAGTCCCTGGGCGGCTTCCCCCAGTTTGCGGGCATGGAAGTGGTGCTGAACACTGCTTGCAAGTATGACGCGAACGCGGACACCTATCCCGGCTCCACCTACTATGGGCCCAAGAGCATCAACCGCGTGACCATTAAGAGCATCAACGGCAAGGCATTTGACCTGAACGCCACTTACGCTGTGATCACCAACAACTTCACGGCGGCGGGCGGCGACACCTACTATGCTTTCGCGGCGGCCAAGAGCCAGTTTGACACCGGCTTCACGCTGGACGAGATCCTGATGGAGTACATCACCACCGAGCTGAACGGCGTTGTGGACAGCACCTATGCCAATCCCCAGGGCCGCCTGACCATTGTGAACAATCCTCCCACCGGCGACGCGAGTGTGGTGATCTACATGGGCCTGGCTATTATGGCTCTCACCGGCGGCATGTTTGTAGCTCGGAAGAAGGAGCTGCTCTAAGGCTTTGGCTGATGGAATGACACACTTCCTTTAGATTGAATATTTCCTTATGATGAAAGAGACCGAGGCGAGGGCCTCGGTCCCTTTTTGTTGGTGCCTTCAGGCGTGGAAATAAACCCCCAGTTCTACTGGGGGAAGAAAAATA
>CAVJNL010000025.1:0-21247 GCA_963650985.1 Clostridium sp. CAG:413 | reverse complement strand
TTTTTATAGGAGGTTGACAATCAAACCTGTCACAAATGCGAATCCCATCACAAACAGAAGATACAGACAGAATCGTTTGATTCCCAATACACTTTTCAGTGCGCCGAGATTGGTGATTTTTGTGGCAGGACCGGTTATCATAAAAGCGGCCGCATTTCCGAGGCTCATACCGTCCGCAAGCCATTCCAGAAGCAGAGAAATTGTCATTTATATATAAACTTAGTATGAATGATTTCCTCTGCACGACTGTAGATCTTCGTCGAAATCGATGGAGTACATTTCGGAAAGCTGGCCGGTGCCGGAAATGGTCTTGAGAATCTCCGAAAGAGGCGAGCTGTCTGTAATCGGAGACATCGGCAGCCTGCATTTGCGGTGCGTGTTCGTAGAGACCGACATATTCCCGCACCGTAGAAATCTCATCCTGAATGTCTGCAATTTTACTGCGGTATTCATCTGAGAGGGTTTTGTCGGCGTTGCTTAAAAACTGACCGTTGTACTTTATCCGGCAGAGGGGGATGCCGTCTGAGGACACCTCCAACCATCCTTTGCTGTCCATCTGGGTGTCATACCGAGCCCTGAGCCGTTTGGCTAATTCTTTCTGTAGCATATCTGTTTTCTCCTTTTCGGGGTAATAAAAAAGGCAGATAGATTTTTGATTTCTATCTGCCTGCGTATCGGATATTCGGTTGTGTGATAGTTCAAGACATCCAACAAAGGGAAAACATCATTTTTATATCTGTCAAAACGGTTCGCTGAAATTTTGCCGTATAAACGGTGAAAACCCCGACAGAATCGGGGTTTTCACGGGCTACATCTATTTTGTAGTCCTTTTATGGCGCAGAAGGAGGGATTTGAACCCTCGCGCGGGTTTTTAAGCCGCCTACTCCCTTAGCAGGGGAGCCCCTTCGGCCACTTGGGTACTTCTGCATACACCATCTATAAGCAGTTTGGCGGAGAGAGTGGGATTCGAACCCACGGATGCTTTCACATCGCCGGTTTTCAAGACCGGTGCTTTCGACCACTCAGCCATCTCTCCGTGTGTGAAAGTACACTCAACTCAAACGCAAGATAAATTTTACCATAAAGCGGGCGGTTTGTCAACTATAAACTCGCCGTTTCCGCGCTTCTTTTGCGAAAAATCTCCCGTCCCCGGGTAGAGAACGGGAGATTTGTCAAATGTGGTTATCCGTTGGCTGCGGCGGCCTCCTTGACTTCTTCGGCCTGGTCGGCCTTGCGGTTGACCTCCTCGGGGTCGTGGTAGGTGGGGACGGTTTGGCGAATGACCTCCAGCACGGCGGACTGCTCCTCCGTGTCGATGGCCCGGCGCACCAGGTCCAGCTTGCGCTCCACTTCCTCCCGGGGCAGGCCCTTGTCCCGCTCGATGAAAATCATGTCGTTGCCGGTCTTATCCAACTCTTCGGTCTTCATCAGCAGCTCCTCATAGAGCTTTTCGCCCGGGCGCAGGCCGATCTCCACAATGTCGATGTCCTTATAGGGAGTGAGGCCGGACAGGCGGATCATGTTCTCGGCCAGGTCCAGAATTTTCACGGGCTTGCCCATGTCCAGCACGAACAGCTCGCCGTTGTGGGCCATGGCGCAGGTGACCATCACCAACTGCACCGCCTCGGGGATGGTCATGAAGTAGCGGATGATGCGCTTGTCGGTGAGGGTGACGGGACCGCCGGCCTCGATCTGGCGCTTGAACAGGGGGATCACGGAGCCGTTGCTGCCCAAAACATTGCCGAAGCGCACCGCCGTGAACTCGGTTTTGCTGTTTTCGCGGCACTGAATGACCATTTCGCACAGGCGCTTGCTGGCACCCATGACATTGGTGGGGTTCACGGCCTTGTCGGTGGAAATGAGCAGGAATTTCTCCACGCCGTATTTCTCCGACATCTCCGCCACATTGTATGTACCCAGCACATTATTTTTCAGCGCTTCCACGCCGGAATGCTCCATCAGGGGCACATGCTTGTGGGCGGCGGCGTGGAACACGATCTGAGGCCGCAGGTCCCGAAAAATGTGGTCCAGGCGCTCCACATCCCGGACGGAGGCGATGATGACCTCCAGGTCAAGCTTATCGCCGTACTTGCGGATCAGCTCTTGCTGCACATCGTAGGCGTTGTTCTCGTAAATATCCAAAATAGCCAGCTTTTTCGGGTGCAGGGCCGCGATTTGGCGGCAGAGCTCCGATCCGATGGACCCGCCGCCGCCGGTGACAAGGACTGTCTTTCCGGCATAAAACGCCTTGGTCTCTGGGTTTTCCACCTCGATGGTGTCACGGAACAGCAGGTCCTCGATGCGGAAGTCGCGGAGTGTGCGCTTGGCGGTGGTCTTTTCCTCCGTGCCGGAGGGATAGTCGTAAATTTTCACGGAGCAGCCGGTGCGGCGGTAGCGCTCATACAGGCGCTGCTTGCGCTCCACGGTCAGGTCCGGCAAGGCGATGATGATCTCCTGGACCTTCATGCGCTTGATGAGGTTGGCGGTGCTGTCGTCCTCCGGGTAGATGGGGACGCCGTTCACCGCCTGACCGATCTTCTCCGGGTCGGTGTCGATGAAGCACACGGGCACATAGCGGGAGCGGGGGTTGCGAAAAAATTCGTCCGCAAGGGTGGCGCCTACATTGCCCGCGCCCACGATGGCCGCCTCTACCTTATAAATTTGGTTGATGGAGTTGCCCTCGATGGTCTTATCCGCGTTTTTGCTGCGGTAAGCGTAGAGGAGCTGGTAGCAGTAACGGGAAAGAAGCGTCACCAGCAGAATGGCCATAGCCACGATCATGTGGACGCCGATGCCCAAATTCACCGCGAACCAGGCCCGGCCAATGAGCATGAGCACCAGGTTGGACACGAAATCTGAGACCATGATGGTCAGATAGGTCTCCAAATTGGCGTAGCGCCAGACATTGCGGTACACGCCGCACAGGAGGCGCCCGGTCATCAGGACGATCACCAGGGCCGAAAGGCGGGTGAGGTTCAGCTCACCGTTGAGAACAATGGAGTGCAGCTTCAGCACGCCTACCAAGGCGGTCATATAGTATACGCAGATGATGATGGCGATGTCCACCAGCATCAGCTCGATTTTCCGTTTGCTCAGTTTCATGACAGGTTCATTCCTTTGTATTGCCAGAGGAGTTTACTCCCCTGAAATGCAGCTTTCCGTTACAAGTCTGATTATTATAACACAAAAGGCGGAGCTTGTCACTATTTCTTTCCCAAAGTTTCGGGAAAAGCGGAAATTATTTGTGCAGCCACTGGCGAAATTGCTCCCACAGCTCCACGCAGCGGAATTTTACCTGGTACTCCTCCCCTGCCTCCTGCATAAGAGACAAGTCCTCCTGCTCCATGCCGCAGGCGATGCCCGTCTCCCGGACATCCGACGCCGCCGTCATGCACAGGGGCGGGTAGACCACGCACCACCAGTTCTGCCCGGCGGCCTCGCCGATGAGCACACGCAGGGCCAGGTACTCCCCCGCTGGAAGCCGAAAGCCATCGTAGGTCTTTAAGGGAAACTCCGCAGGCTCCAGGCGGGTCTCCACGGGGTCTGCGCAGCCGTTTTGACGCAGGGTCTCTTCGGCGATGGTCTGGATGGTGGGCAGGGCCGCCTGCAAGGCGCGGTTGGCCTCGGCGCGGGTGGTGGAGGCGCGCATTGTCTGTTCTGTGAAGGCAAGTACCTTGTCACGCACTTGGAGCTTTAGAGCCTGGTCTCGGTCGCTGTCGGAGTTGGCTACCACATGGAGGCGGATCATTTTTTGCTGCAATCGATCCTGCCGGGTCAGGGCAGCCGCGCCCACCAGCAGGCTCACGGCCAGCATAATGAGCAGGACACATTCCAGGGCATTCCACTTGCTTGCATTTTGGATTCTTTTCATAGAAAAACACCGTCCTATGTAGATTTTTATACAGTATGGACGGTGTTTTGGAATTTTATACCCGCTCGGCAAACCAGGTTTGGGGGTAGGCCTTTTGCATCTCTGCCGCTGCGGACTTGGCCTCGTCCTCCTGGGTGAACAGGCCGTAGACCGCCGAGCCGGAGCCGCTCATACAGGCGCTGCGGGCGCCCAGGGCCAGGAGCTTGTTTTTGATGGCGAAGATCTCGCTGTCCGGGTCCAGGACGGACTCGAAGCAGTTGCCCAGGCGGTCGCCGATCTCCTGCATGTCCTGGTACTCCAGGGCCTTGGTCAGGCCCAGGGTGTCGATGGCGTCGGCGGGGGGCATCTCGTCCAGCTTGGCGTACATGGCCGCCGTGGAGAAGGACACTGCCGGCTTGCATATCACGAACCAGCACAGGGGGAGCTTGGGGAGCTTCAGAAGCTGCTCTCCCCTGCCCCGGACCATGGCCGTGACGCTGCGGACACAGAAGGGCACATCGCTGCCCAGGTCTGCGGCCATGCGCTCCAGGTCCTTGATCATCATCTCCGGGCGGTAGAGCTTGCGCAGGCCCCGCAGGACCGCCGCTGCGTCGGCGCTGCCGCCGCCCAGGCCCGCCTGCATGGGGATGCGCTTGGTGAGGCGGAGGCGCAGACCGTCGCAGGGGATGCCCGTCTTTTGGAAGAACAGGTTTGTCGCCCGAAGGCAGAGATTGGTGTCGTCGCAAGGCAGATCCGGGCAGTCGCAGGTCAGGGTGATGCCCTCGCCGGTGCCGCTCTCCATCTCCACTTCATCATACAGTGCCGCGCAGGACATCACCGACTGCACCTCGTGGTATCCATTGCTGTGTTTTTCGCCTACCTCCAGGGTAAGATTCAGCTTGGCGGGGGCCAATTCTGTTATTTTCATTTGAATTCCTCTTTTCCGCTATTTCATAAAAAGGGCCGCCGGGAAAGATTTTCTCCCGGCGGCTCTATTTTAGCACAGTTTGCGCGGAAATGCCACGATTATTTTACGATCTTGCGGGCCTCGATGTAGTAGCGCTTGTCCTGGGCGTGACCCATGGAGAAGGTCTTGCGGGGCAGGACGCCGTCGGCCATGACGGTCTTGAAGAGCTGCTCTTTGCCCATGGCGGGTAGCTTGATGCCGAAGTTGCCGGGCTTGCTGCCCAGCTCGTCCACCACCTTGTCGCCGTGGATGTAGTCTACCTCGCCGCCGAACTCCTTGAGGTACTGGTCCAGGAAGGTCTGTACGGAGGCAACGCAAAGCTGCTTTTCGGGGTGGGGAATGGTGATGAAGCCGGACTTACCCATGTAGTTGTAGGCAAACACATGGCCCTCGCCCTGACCCTCGTAGCAGTCGGGATAGAACTTCTTCAGCTCGGAGAGCAGGTGCTCGGGCTTCACGCCGAAGAGCACACGGTGGATGGGCTCGAACTGGAGGGCGTCGTCGTGGTTATTCACCACCTCAACCAGGGCGTAGCGGGCGGGCAGAGCCAGGTACTCCTCGGGGGTCTTGCCCTTCTTCTGCTCCTCGTAGCAGGCCTTGGCGGTAGCCAGGGAATGGTTGCCGTCGCCCACGGCGAACAGCAGAGGAGCCACGCCGGAGAGGTTGTATTTGGCCACCTGCGCCTCGTCGGAGCAGAGGCCGGTGAGGGCATCGGCTACGGCGTCGATCTGGGCATTGGAGAGCTTGTAGCCCTTGATGTGGCCGCCGTTTTGCATCAGGTCGAAGTCATAGACCACCTCCATGCTGTCGGCGGCAGCGGTGAGGGGCTCGATGACGGTCTTTTCGGGGTTATCGATGAGCAGCATCACATGGGGCAGCTCGATGGGGGCGTTGCGGCGCACACGGGCGCGGGGAGGAATACGGTCCTGAACGGTGGCCTCGGTGGCGCGAATCAGGGCGCCGGAGCCGGGGGTGAAGTCGTAAGCGTCCAGGTCCACCATGCCCACCAGGCCGTGGCGGATCTTGCCGTCGGACTGCTCGCGCTCAATATAGATCAAGGAGTCGGAGAGGGTCTTAAACACGCCGTCGGCCAGGTACTTCTTCATGGAGGCGTTGATGTCCTCGATGAGCTCGTCCACATTGGGGGCCTTGAGGTTGGCCTCGGGCAGGATCAGGCGCAGGGTGGAGGGGGCGTCGCCCACCTGCTTTTCCACCGCTTCCCAGTACGCCGGCTCGGAAGTGAACTGGTCGCATGCCACCACGGCCCACTTGGTCATGTCGCAATCCTTGGGCATCAGAATATCGGCGGGATAGAAGCCCAGCTTCTCAAACTTCTTGTTCATGTTGTTCCTCCTTGTAAATACAAATTATCTTTTTAATAATTGTTATAACTTATTCTCCGGCGTATACGCCGGTATAGAGATAGTCGCGCAGCTGCTCCCGATCCAGGTGGGCGATCCCGTAGTGAGCCAGGTCAAAGGGCGAGTTTTCAAAGTAGCAGGTGTTGTGCATGGCGCCGCCCAGCACGATCATGGAATCAATAATGGGCGTGGGCACCCCGAACTTGACGCCTAGGTCGTGGTAGAGCTTGCAGCCCGCGGGGATGTCCTCAGTGAAATAGCGGTGGTCGATGGAGTTGGGGCCCGTGTTCCCCTCCGTGCAGGGCCGATCCAGCGGGAAGACGACATTGTCGTTTCCATCGGCGTCCAGGCCCATGTATTCCTGGGTCAGAATACTGCGGCGGGAGAAAAAGGACTCGTATTTATACTCGGGGATGGAGATGCCGATGGCCTTTGCGATGGCCCGCTCCTCCTCATAGAACTGGTACTGGATGCGGCAAATGGACGGGCACAGGCCATGGGAATACATGGAATAGCTGTCCGGGTCATTGCCGTAAACGCAGGTCCAATTTTCCATGCTGGACACGCCCAGGATGGAGGCCGGGACATGGATCACGGGGTTGATATTGGAAAAGCCGATGTCCAGGACCGTGTCTCCCGCCACGGGGCCGTCGCCATAGGTCACGGTGTCCATGCAGGGAAGGTACTTGGTGGACTCCAGAAAATCCTCCGTGTCCGTCATGGGCAGGGCGGCGCCGCGCAGGGTGATGGCGCGGTATTTCACGCCCACATGGGGCATTGTGAAGCCGCCAATCCGCTCCTGGCGGGTCCCATAGGGGGCGGAGCTCCAGCCGCCGATGATGACCCGGCTGGTGTTGCCCGCCTCGCGCATATATTTGCGCAGCAAGAGCGTGGCGTAGTTGTCGGTAAAAATGTGGACCACCTGGCCGTCTTCCAAAAGCCCGGCCAGCTTGCGCAGATAATCCTCCTGGGCCAGCGCGGTTATGCCGATGATGATGCAGCCCGCGCCCCGGACGACCTCCGCCATGTCATCGCTCACCATATCCAGGTAGGCGTGGCCGGAGCGCTCGAAGCCGTAGAGGTTGTGCTGGATGCCATCGAGCAAAATGCCGGTTTTATCCAGGTTTTCAATGGCGCGGCCATTTCTGGAATACAGACGCACCGTCCTCCCTGCCAGCTTCATATCCGCCGCGCAGGTCCGTCCTACAGCGCCGCCTCCCAGCACCGCAATGGGCATATCCTTCAGGTAAGACATATCCTTCTTCATTACAAGCCCTCCTACAAAAACGAAAACATATTACTTTACCATCGATTGACAAGGACAGTCCTCGACAACTGACACTATTTATTATACATAAGTCCCCTCCCCTTTTCAATCACTTTCCGTCAAAATTCAGAAAAATTTTCTGCCCGGCTCAATTTTTTTCGGCAGAATATTCCTGCGCTTCGGGGGCAGACTATTTTCAGCGTATTTTTTAGGATAAGGAGGGGATCCATCGTGAAGGTCGTTGACCGCATCGCTTTGATTTTGGTCATCATCGGTGCGCTGAACTGGGGCAGCGTGGGGCTGTTTGCCTTTGACTGTGTGGCGTTTATCTGCGGCGGGCAGTTGGCTGCCCTCAGCCGCATTATCTACGCGCTGGTGGGCATCGCCGGGCTGTGGTGCATCACGCTGCTGTTCCGGGATTCTTCGGAGAGTAATTAACCCCTTGAATATGCTGGAAAAGCGGGCGTCCAATAGGATGCCCGCTTTAATGTGTAATTTTTTATTTTATTGCCAGGCAGCGGGGGAGGTCTTCGTCGGGCTCTACGATTAGGGTGCGGTAGGTGGTGTAGACCACCATGCCGGGGCGGGCGGCGGCGGGCTTTTTTACATACTTTACCGGGGTATAGTCCACGGCTACCTTGCCGCCGTCGCGGGCCTGGGAATAGTAGGCCGCCAGCTTGGCCGCCTGGAGGATACTCTGCTCGTCCGGCTCTGCGCCCTGGGTGCAGAGGATCACATGGCTGCCGTGTATCTTTTGGGTGTGGAGCCAAAGGTCGGTTTTCTCGGCCATTTTGGCGGTGAGCTTATCGTTTTGCCGGTTGCTGCGGCCCACCAGGACCAGGAGGCCGCCGTCCGTGCGGAAGCGGCGGGGCTCGGACTTGCGCTGAAAGCCCGGCTGCTTCTTGCCCCTGCCCCGAATGTAGCCGCCGTCGGTGAGCTCCTGGCGGATGTCAGCAAAGTCCTGCTCCGACTCCGCCTGGCCGATCTCCTGCAAAACGCTCTCCAAATAGGTGAGCTCCTCCCTGCCCTGGGCCATGAGCTGGGAGAGCATTTTCTCCGCCGTCTTGGCCTTATTATACTGCTTGAAATATTTCGCCGCGTTCTCCTGGGGGGAAAGGCGCACATCCAGGGGGATGGCCGTTTTGGGGCAGCCGTCCTGGTAATAATTTTCCGCCTCCAGGGTGCGCATGCCCCGCTGCATGCGGTAGAGGTTGGCGGTGATCAGCTCGCCGTTTATGCGCAGGCGGTCCCGGTCCTGAGTCTTTTCGTACTCCTGGGCCTGCATAGCGAGCTTGCGGCGCAGACGGTCACGAGCGTTGGTTGCAGTCTTTAACAGGTCCTGGCCCTTTTGGCGCACCCGGTCCGCCTGCTCCCGCTCCCGGAAAAAGTCGTCCAGCAGCGCGGAAAAGCTGTCGCAGGTACGCATTTGGGCGGTGTTTTCATATTGCAGCACCGGGGCAAAGGTGAAGTCGGCGGGCTTGCCGTCCCGGTGGATGACGGTGGGGCTGAAATCGCCCCGGCGCACCTGGGTCTGCCAGGTGGAAAATTCGTCCCACAGGCGCGGGGCCTGGGACAGGCGGCAATCGGTGATGCCACCGGCCCGGTAGGAAAGCTCCCTTGCCCACAGGGGCGAGAGGGCCGTGAAGGTGTCCAGCAGGAACTTGTCGGCCTGGGTGTCCGGCCCGGCCTGGTGCATAAGGGCGCGGAAGTCCGGCTCCTCTATATCCAGGGGGGAGCGCTTTTCCTGCCGGGGGGGCAGGTGGTAAAATAGGCCGGGCAGCACCTGGCGCTGCTGGCTCATTTCAAAGTCCACCCGGCGCAGGCAGTCGATGATGCGGCCATCGCCGCCGCACAATATTAAATTAGAGTGGCGGCCTACGGCCTCCAAGATCAGGGAAAACTCGCCCAGCTCTCCCATCTCGTTTACGGCCTCGATGCGCAGGGTCACCACCCGCTCCAGGGAGGCCTGCTCCAGAGACAGGATGCGCCCGCCGGACAGGTGCTTGCGCAGGAGCATACAGAACATGGGCGGCTGGCTGGGGTTATCCCGCAGCAGGGCCGTAAGGTTCAGACGGGGCTGGCTGGGGCTGGCACAGAGAAGCAGCCGCCGGCTGCCGCGAAGCAGCAAAATCACCTGGTCACGGGTGGGCTGCTGTATTTTTTCGATTTTCAGGCCCTGCACCTGGGGGGCGATCTCCGCCACAACCGCTTGCAGGCAAATTGCGTCCAGTGCCATGGCTCACTCCTCCATCATGCAGACAAAAAGCTCGTTGATCCGCGCCCGCTCTCCCCGCAGGTAGAGCCAGCCAAACAGCGCCTCCAGGGCCGTGGCCTGCTGGTATTCGGCGCGGCTGGCGTGCTGGGGGATAGAATGGACATGGGCGTTGCGGCCACGGCGAAAGACCTCCTGCTCCTCGATGGTGAACAGGGGGAGGATTTTTTGCGCACGGCGGGCCTGCTCCGGAGCGCGGACCAGGGCCACAGTGGCCCGGTGGAGGCCCTTGCCGGTGGCCTTGCCGTGGGCGCAGAGGTAGGTGCGCACCAGCAGCTCATACACCCCGTCGCCGATGTGGGCCAGGCCGATGCTGCTGATGGCGCGAATGTCATCCTCGGGCAGAGTTATGGAAAAATAATCTGTCATTTTCGCTCTCCCTTATCTATGGCGCTTGCCGCGATACAAAAAGCCGAAGATCATGCCCAGCGCACCGCCCACCACATGGGTCAACTGGGAAACGCTGTCGGCGCCCTTGAGGCCGTCGATGATCTCGCCGCCCAGGTAGAACACCACCACCAAAATCAGCGTGATGGGGATGCCTCCGCCCCGGCTCTCGGTGAAGGAGGACAGGACGATCATCATGAACACGATGCCGCTGGCCCCCAGGAGGGCGGTGTGGGGGAAGAAAATGAACTGCACCAGGCCCGTGACCAGGGCGGTGACGGCCATGAACCAAACGATATTTTTCCAGCCATATTTCTCCTCCAGGGGCGGGCCCACCAGCAGGAGCAGGAGCATATTGCCCATGTAATGGGAATAGTCCGCGTGGCCCAGCACATGGGTGAAAAAGCGCAGGTAGGTCAGCGGGTCCGCCAGCGACGAGCGGTACACGCAGAAATATTTCATGGTCACGCCGCTGCCCAGGGTCTGGCCCAGCAGCAGGGCACCCAGGGCCAGCAGGGCGAAGGTCAGCGTGGCCGGGGCGTTGAATCGGATCACCAATTTTCTCAAAATAAATTCCTCTTTTCAAATCGGGATAGATGAATTATAATATAGAATCAGAAAAAAGTAAACCGGTAAGGAGAAGCCTATGAAAAAAGCGCTGAAGATCGCCGGCATTGTGGTGCTGGCTTTGGTGATCGTGATTTTGGGATATGTGGCCTATGTGTTTTTGGACTACCACCGCATTGAGGACAACCTACCTCTGACGGCGGAGGGGGAAGCGGCCGGAACGGTGCAGACCGGGACGGAATACACGGTGGTTTCCTACAACATGGGCTTCGGGGCATACGAGTCGGATTACAGCTTCTTTATGGACGGGGGCACGGAGTCCTGGGCCTGGTCCAAGGAGCGGCTGGACGCGAACCTTGCAAATATTGCGAACCTGCTGAAAGAGCAGAACGCGGACTTTTATTTCGTGGAGGAGGTGGACACCGACGCCACCCGCAGCTACCATCGAAATGAGGCGGACATTTTGCGCACGGCTCTCACGGGGTACAGCTCCGTGTGGGGGCAGAACTACGACTCGCCGTTCCTGTTTTGGCCGCTGACCCAGCCCCACGGGGCCTCGGAGGCGGGGCTGATGACCTTCTCCTCAGCGCCCATCGCCTCCTCCCTGCGCAGGAGTCTGCCCATTGAAACGGGGGTCATGAAGCTGGTGGACCTGGACCGCTGCTACACCGTCAGCCGGGTGCCTATGGAAAACGGCAAAGAGCTGGTGCTCTACGCCGTGCATCTGTCCGCCTACACCTCGGACGGGGTCATTGCCAACGAGCAGGCGGAAATGCTACTGAGCGACATGCAGAGCGAGTACGAAAAGGGCAATTACTGTATATGCGGCGGGGACTTTAACAAGGATCTGCTGGGAAATTCCGAGGAGGTGTTCGGCATCAGTGCCGGGGACTACACCTGGGCCCAGCCGCTGCCGGACAGCCTATTTGAGGGCAGGAACATCACCCTGGTACCGCCTTTGGACAAGAACAACCCCGTGCCAAGCTGCCGCAACGCCGATGCGCCCTACCATGCTGGGCAGTATGTGGTGACGGTGGACGGGTTCCTGGTGTCGGACAATGTGACGGTGAACGCCGCCACGGTCATTGACACGGGCTTTGCCTACTCCGACCACAACCCGGTGACCATGACCTTTACGCTCCAGCCGTAAGGGGTTCTGCCGAATTTTATAGGCCCTGTGCCCGAAAACCGGCGCACAGGGCTTTTTCATAGTTTCTTCGCAAATTGTTCTTAATTTGTTTTTATTCTTTTTATTTTCTTTTAAGATTTCACCTGTATAGTAAGGACAAGCAAAAGGAAAACGAAGTTTTCAGAAGAAAACACCGGGTCGCTGCCCACCCGTTTTTTAAGGGCAGACTACCAATTCAGCCGCAAGGCTTTTTCATACACACTTTCTTCTTTTTCATTCTTTTCTCTCTCTTTTTGGTGAAAGCGGAGCCCAGGGGCTCCGCTTTTGCTGTGTAGGTGATATACTTTATAGGTCTACTTTTTCATAGAGTTTTGCGGCGCGGCGGTAGGCCAGGAGCGTCAGGACGGTGAAGATGACTATGCCTGCCAGGAGGATGGGGATCTGGCGCAGGTTGGCCTGGGCGTCCACCCGGTTCAGCCACAAAAGGGACGGGAAATGGGGCAGGGCTTCGGCGATCAGCATGGCGGGCCACAGGGCAATGTTGGCTTTCAGGTAGGCCGCGCCCACCTTGTAGCCGCTGCGGTAGAGGCTGATGAAAAACACCAGGTTGAAGAGGCCGTAGAGCACGAAGCCCGCGCCCAGGAGCATGAGGTTGGCGTCCATGCCCACGGCATTGTCCTTGCCCGGCCGGAGCTTGGCAGACAGCAGGCAAAATAGGGCCGTGATGACCACCGACAGCACCTCCACCAGCACCGTGAACACCACCGCAGCCCGCACGGTGTCGCGCTTGCGGATGGGAAGCAGGGCCGAGTAGTAGATGTCCTTCTGCTCGCGCATATTCAGAAATGTGAAGAACAGGCCCAGGGTCACATAGAAAAATGTCACCGAATAGGGGTAGTTGGGGATCAGCAGCATGGCCCCGAACAGGCAGAACACCGGGGTCATAGGGTGGCAGACCAGCTTGAGCTGCTTATATAATAGCGTTTTCATCCAGGGGCCTCCTTTCCACGGCAACGATGATGTCCTCCAGGGTCAGGGGTGCGCCGCCCGGGCGGAGGTAGGCGTAGTGGGCGCGAAAATCGTCCAGGGTGCCGGTATACTGGAGCTGGCCGTCCTTAATAAAGGCGATGTGGCTGGCGCATTTTTCCAGGTCGGAGGTGATGTGGGTGGAGAACAGGACGCTGCGCCGGTCATCGGCGGCGATTTTCCTCAGCAGCTCCGTCAGCTCGTCACGGGAAACCGGGTCCAGGCCGCTGGTTGGCTCGTCCAGGATCAGGAGCTTGGCGTTGTGGCTCAGGGCCAGGGCGATCATGTACTTCACCTGCATGCCGCCGGAGAGCTGATCCACACGCTTAGTCTCGTCGATGGCGAAAAGGTTCAGGTAATGGCGGTATTTCTCCTGGTCCCAGTTGGCGTAGAAGCGGCGGGTCACATCGGTGAGGGTGGCGATCTTTTTCTTGGGGTAGAAGTCGATGCCGCCCAGGACCACGCCGATGTTTTCCTTGATGAATTTTTCGTCCGTGGCGAAGCTGCGGCCCAAAATTTCCACCTCTCCGGCATCGGGGTGGACCAGGCCCAGGATGGACTTGAGGGTGGTGCTCTTGCCCGCGCCGTTGCGGCCGATGAAGCCCATGACGGCGCCCTGGGGCACGGAGAAGGTCACATTGCCAAGGGTGAAAGCGGGGTACTTCTTGCAAAGACCCCGAATGTCCATGGCGTTCATTCCTCCGCCTCCTCTGCTCCCGTCTCCTCAAACACCCGGCGCAGCACGGGGTTGAGCTTGTCGGTGGTTTGCAGGGCGATGCCCTTTTTGCGGTCGGCCAGGAGCACCAGCTGGTCCCCCGGCTCCAGGCCGAACATCTCCCGGGCATCCTTGGGAATGACGATCTGCCCCTTGGGGCCCAGGCGCACCGAGGCCATGTAATAGCGCTCGTTATCCTTTTTGAATCCCATTTTTAGCCTCCCATTTGGTATAACTTTTCTTACTTTTCCTATATAGTATACCTTTTCTCTGCGGCTGTCAATGGGGTTTTTTCCTTTACGGAGGGAAAAAAATATGGTATACTAAGGAAAAAAATCAGGAGGTACAGGGATGGATCTGTGCAACCGAAACGACATACAGGTGCTGCTGCTGCGGCACGGCTTTCGCTTCAGCAAGAGCATGGGGCAGAATTTTCTCATTGAGGACTGGGTGCCCCGGGACACGGCGGAGGCCAGCGGCGCGGACGAGGGCACCGGGGTGCTGGAGGTAGGGCCGGGCATTGGGCCGCTGACCAAGGAGCTGTGTAGGCGGGCCGGGAAAGTGGTCTCCGTGGAGCTGGATCAGCGGCTCTACCCGGTGCTGGCGGAGACGCTGGCGGGGTTCGACAACTTCACCTTGGTGGAGGGAGACATTCTGAAACAGGACCTCCCGGCCCTGGTGGTGGAACATTTTGCAGGGCTGCAGCCTATCTTGTGCGCCAACCTGCCCTACAACATCACAACGCCTCTGCTCACAAGCTGTGTAAAGGCAGGGTGCTTCACATCTATAACGGTGCTTATCCAGAAGGAAGTGGCCCAGCGTATTTGTGCACGGCCCGGCACGGCGGACTATGGTGTCTTTTCCCTGCTGATGCAATACTACACGGAGCCGGAAATGCTCTTCACCGTGCCCAACACCTGCTTTTTGCCCATGCCCAAGGTGACATCGGCGGTGATCCGGTGCATTACCCGGGAAAAGCCTCCCGTGTCAGTGCGGTCGGAGGCCATGCTCTGGCGGACGGTGAAGGCCGGGTTCGCCCTGCGGCGTAAGACCTTGGTGAACTCCCTGCAAACGGGGTTCGCTCTGCCTAAGGCGGAGCTGACGGAGATCATAACGGACTGCGGGCTCCCGGCGGACATCCGGGGCGAGCGGCTGAGCCTGGAGGACTACGCCCGACTGGCGGACGCGCTGTATGCCGCCGTGGGGGGAAAACTGAACTGAATAAAAATCGGCAGCGTGTGCGGAATTTGCA
Organism: Clostridium sp. CAG:413; assembly: GCA_963650985.1. Lineage (GTDB taxonomy): Bacteria > Bacillota > Clostridia > Oscillospirales > Oscillospiraceae > Vescimonas. Next base: position 6,454 of record CAVJNL010000025.1, on the reverse strand, counting down.
CACGCTGCCTTTTTGCTCTATTTTATTTTCCGCTCAGGTCCACCGCGTGGCGGACGAAGCTCATGGGCGGCACGGGCCGGGGCAGGCGCATTTTGAAAACCATTTGCGGCGTTCGCGGCTCCTCCAGGGGGAGGCCGTCGGCGTCCTCCATTGGGGGGACGGTCATCTCAAAGGGTTTCAGGTCCGGGCCCACCACCTCTACCCTATCCCCTGCCCTAAATTTGTTGCGTAGGCTAAGGGTGGCAAGGCCATTCGCTTCACAGCTTTGCACCACGGCGCAAATTTGCCACTCACGGATATAGCGGGAATTTTCAAAATACTGGCCGGGCTGGCCGTAGAAAAAGCCGGTGGAATAGTGGCGGTGGCTCACATGCTCTACCTCGTCCCGCCACACGGGGTCTGTGGGGCATCCGGCGGCCACATCGTCCAGCACATGGCGGTAGGCCCCGGCCACGATGGCGGCATAGTAGGCGGACTTGGCCCGGCCCTCGATCTTCAGGCAGTCCACCCCGGCGTCCATCAAGTCCCCCAGGTGATCGATCATGCACATATCGCGGGAGTTGAGGATGTAGGTGCCCCGTTCGTCCTCGAACACGGGGAAATATTCGCCGGGGCGCTTCTCCTCCATGAGGGTGTACTGGTAGCGGCAGGGCTGGGCGCAGGCACCGCGATTGGAGTCGCGGCCTGTCATGTAGTTGGAGAGCAAACAGCGGCCGGAATAGGACACGCACATAGCCCCGTGGCAGAACACCTCCAGCTCCAGCTCCGGGGAGACCTTTTCTCGGATGGCGCATATCTCCTCTAGGCTCAGCTCCCGGGCCAGGACCACGCGGGTGGCCCCCAGGTCGTACCAAGCTTGGGCGCAGATGTGGTTGGCCACGGACTGCTGCGTGCTGATGTGCCGCTGGCAATGGGGGGCGTACTTCCCCGCCAGGGTAAAGGCCCCCAGGTCCGCCAAGATCAGGGCGTCCACCCCGGCGCTATCCAACTGCTCCAGGTAGGCGGGCAGCTTTTCCGCCTCGCCCCAGCGGGGCATGGTGTTCACCGTGGCGTGGACGGCCACGCCACGGTCGTGGGCAAAGCGCACCGCCTGGGGCAGCTCCTCCGCCGTAAAGTTCCCGGCAAAAGCGCGCATTCCAAAGGACGATCCCGCCAGATACACCGCGTCCGCGCCGTACAGCACGGCCATTTTCAGCTTTTCCATGTCCCCCGCCGGGACCAAAAGTTCAGGTTTCTTTTTCATCACTCGGGGACGTACATATCGCTGTTCACAAAGGCCAGGTGCTCATTGAAGGTGCGGAAGAAGTGGCTGACGCCGTCCTTGCCGTAGGCGAAGTAATAGTAATTGGTGTCGTTGGGGTTCACCGCCGCACGGATGGAGGCCAGACTAGGGTTGCAGATGGGGCCCACAGGCAGGCCGCCGTGGAGATAGGTGTTGTAGGGGCTGTCCAGGCTGGTGGAGAAGTCCTTGTCCTCCAGGCCCATGAGGGACATGGCGTAGTAGATGGTGGCGTCGGATTGCAGGGCGTCGCCCACCTCGGTGTTGTCGCCCTCCAGGCGGTTGTGGAACACGGATGAGATGTTGGCCCGCTCCTCATAGTCGCCGATGGCTTCCTTCTCGATGATGGAAGCCAGGGTGATGATCTCCTGGAGGGAGTAGTCGCTCTCCTGAATTTCGGCCAGCAGGTCGCCGCTGACACGGGCATTGAAGTTGGTGAGCATGGTGTCGATGGCGTACACCGCCGACTTTTGGGTGGAGAACTCGTAGGTATCCGGGAACAGATAGCCCTCCAGGCGGTTGATTTGGCCGTTGAGGCTGCTGTCGATGAAGGGGTACTCCTCGCCGAAGTCGAAGTTGGACACGGCGTCGATGAGCTCTTCCTTGGTGGAGATGTTGTTCTCGGCCAGGAGGTCCACGATCTGCTGGACCGTGTAGCCCTCGGGGATGGTGATGAGCACCAGGCCCTCCTGGGCGCGGCGGCGGGCGTCAGGGTCGTACATATTATTCACCAAGCTGCGGTAGTCCATGGAGGTGTTCAGCTCGTAGGTGCCGGGGTCTATGTCGCTTTTCGCGCCGGTGAAAATCTCATAGAGGACGAAAAAGCCTTTCAGCTCAATAAGGCCCGCCTTTTTCAGCTTGGAGGCGATCTTGAAAACGCCGTCGCCCTCCTCGATGGTCACGGTGTAGGTCTCGTTGCCCTTGTCCAGGGCGCAGAGGTCGTTGGCTAAGATCCAGCCCAAGCCCGCCAGCAGCATGGAGCCCAGCACCACGGCGGCCACATAAATTTTCCAATTGAATTTGCGGCGCTTTTTCTTCTTTTTGGAGCCGGTCTCAACGCCGGTGTCCACCTCGCTTATGATACGGCGGCGCACCGCCTCGGTATCCCAGCCCTGGGTATCGGGCCGTTTATTTTCGCTCATGGTCGTCTGTCCTTTCTGGTTTTTATCTGTAATATGAGTCGGACAAGTTACATTTTTCCGGGGCCTCACATAGAATGTAGCATCCGATAAGTGAGGTGAAAAAAATGTGCTTTGACAACAACAACTGTTCCTGCATCTGGCTCATTGTGATCCTGCTTCTGCTGTTCTGCTGCTGCGGAAACGGCAACAGCCGCGGCTGCTCCTGCGGCGGCGACTCCTGCTGCTCCTGCTGAGAACATATGGGGGAAATCGGGGACCTGAGTCCCCCTTTTCTCGGTTTTTTACGGGACAAGCAGGTCTTCGACCCGCTCCATGACCTCCCGATGGATGTCCTCGGCGGTACGCATTTCCCCATCGCGGCTGCAATCAATTTTTTCCCAGCCGCAGAGGTCGATGGTCAGCTCCGCGCTCTCCCGGCAGGCGGCCAGGTAGGTCTCGTCCCGCTCGTGGATGTCGGCCTGGGTGTGGGTCTGCTGCTCCCGGCGGCGCATCATGCGCTCAGAAATTTCCGTGGGCAAGTCCAGGTACAGCACCCGGTCCGGCTTGGGCAGGCCCAGGAGGCGGTACTCGAAGTCGAACAGCCACTCCAGGTAGCCCCGGCGCTCTTGGGGCGGGAGCTTGGGCGTCTGGTGGACGGCGTTGGAGGTGGTGTAGCGGTCGGCGATGACCAGGCCGCCGGCCTCGTAGTACGCGCCCCAGTCCTGGCGATAGCTGGCGAAGCGGTCCACGGAGTAAAAGGTGGCGGCGGCGTAGGCGTTCACATCGCCGGGGTGGCTGCCGAAGGCTCCGGAGAGGTAGAGCCGGATCAGCGCCGAGGACTCCTCCTTGTACCGGGGAAACTCCAGGCGGCGGTAGGCGATGCCTCGGCGGTCCAATTCCTGGCACAGCAAGGCGGTTTGGGTGGCCTTGCCGGAGCCGTCTGTCCCCTCAAAAACGATGAGTCTGCCCTGCATAGCGCGCCCTCCTTTTTATGCTGCACAAAAATTCATTTTATTATAGCACATTCCGCGCCGTTTGTCACGCAAAAGAAATGCGTAACCCGTTCGGTTACGCATTTTTTATAGGTGTCTGGGATTTTTTGCGTTCCTCATAGATGGTGTTCAGGCAATAGAGGATGACGCCGGCCCAGATGAAATAGAAGCTCCTGAGCTTTTCCGGGGTCAGGTGCTCGCCCATGACCAGGCCGCAGACGATGGCCAGGGTGGGGCTTAGGTACTGGCAGAAGCCCGTGGTCATCAAGGGCAGGTATCGCACGCCCACGGAGTAGAGCACCATGGGCGTGGCCGTGACCACACCCGCGCCCAGGAGCATCATCTGCCGCAGGGGTGTGATGGAGCCCATGCCCGTGTCACCCATGCGGAACAGCAGAATGAAAAGCAGCGAAAACGGCACCATCATCAGTATCTCCGCCGTGGTGCTCACCACCGAGTCGATGGTCAGGCTCCGCTTGATGGCCGCGTAGATGGCGAAGCTCACCGCCAGGATGATAGTCACATAGGGGACGCCGTCGAAGCCGTCGGTGGAGAGGACGATGCCCACCACGATGATCGCCAGGATGACAATGTGCCGCCAGGTCACTTTTTCCCGGAAAATTACCGCGCCGAAGGTGAAAACCACGGTGGGCAGGATATAATAGCCTAGGCTGCACTCCAGCACCCGGCCATTCTGCACCGCCCACAGGTACACGCCCCAGTCCGCCAGTAGGAAAAACGACGCCGGGATCTCCCGCTTCAGGGCGTTTTTATCCCGGAACACCGCCCAGAGCTGGGGCAGTTTTCCCTGGGCCCATAGGATGCACAGGCAGCACACCGCCGCCCAAATAATGCGGCAGGCCAGCATGAAAAAGGTGTCCCACTGGCCGCAGATATACCAATACAGCGGCTGGAAGCCCCATATTAAAAAGCACAGCAAAAGGGTGGGTATGCCCTTTTTGTAATTGATCTCCTGCATACTGTCACGCTTTCGTATTTACAGATTTCTACAATAATGGTATGATAATAGCACTGAGGTGATGAAATGTCAAAGGTTCCGCAAAAATTTTATTTGGGAGACACCGTGGATATCGCACGGGCCCTGCTGGGCCGATATTTGGTGCGGATGTGGAACGGGCAGCCGCTGGTGGCGCGCATCACGGAGACGGAGGCCTATGTGGGGGCCATCGACAAGGCAGCCCACGCCTACGGCTACCACAAGACGCCCCGGAACGCGGTAATGTTCGGGCCCCCGGGCCGCGCCTACATCTACCTCATTTACGGAATGCACTGCTGCCTGAACTTCGTCACGGAGCCGGAGGGTGAGCCCTCCGCCGTGCTACTGCGGGGGCTGGAACCGGTTTACGGGGCTGAACAGATGAGCCTGCTGCGGTATGGGAAGCCCCCGGCGCAGCTCACGGCATATCAGAAGAAAAATTTTCTCAACGGACCCGGAAAGTGCTGCCGGGCCCTGGGGCTGACTCGGGCGGAAAACGGGCTGGACCTGACGGGGGACGAGCTGTTTCTCTGCGACGGGCCGGAGGATGTGGGGCTGCCGCCTGTGGAGGCGGGGGCATACACCCTGCACACAGGTAAGCGCATTGGCATCGACTACGCGGAGGAAGCGGTGGATTTCCCCTGGCGGTTTTGGCTGGAAAGGACGGACTTATGCTGATTTTTGACATGGACGGGACCCTCATCGACTCCAATGGGGTCTGGCGGGAGGTGGACATCGCGTTTCTGAAAAAGCGCGGGTTCCCCTACACGAAGGAGTATTACCAGGGCGTGGCCCACACCATTTTCCCCAAGGCGGCGGTGTTCACTAAAGCCTACTGCAACCTCTCGGAGAGCACGGAAGAGATCATGGCCGAGTGGATGGAGATGGCCGGGGACGCCTACGCCACCCGGGTGCCAGTGAAGCCAGGCGTTCGGGAATATTTGGAGCAATACAGGCAGCGGGGGGAGCGGATGATCGTGCTCACCTCCGCCGTGCCGGAGCACTGCTGCAGCGCCCTGACGCACCTGGGGCTGATGCCCTATTTTGAGACCATCTTTTTTGCCCACGACCTGGGGCTGGACAAGAAAGACCCAGAGATTTTCCTACTGGCAGCGAAGGAGTGCGGTGTAAAGCCCGAAGACTGTACATTGTATGACGACTCCCTGGACGCCTGCCGGGGTGCCAAGGCAGCGGGGATGCGCACCATCGGCGTGTACGACCCATATTTTGATGTGTCGGAGACGGAGATGCGCAAGCTCTGCGATGGGTATATTCATAGTTTCACGGAGCTGGTGGAGTCGGACTGAATATTGGATATTATCGTGCAAGAAAGGAGCCCTATGAAGATCAGAAAAAGCACACAGAATGATGTAGAGGAAATTTTGCATTTATTTGACTTTGCCCGGGCGTACATGGCCGCCCACGGCAACGCTACCCAATGGATCGACGGCTACCCGGGCCGGGACCTGCTGCTCCAGGACATTGCAAACGGTGACAGCTATGTCATGCTGGACGGGGGCAACATGGCTTCGGGGAGTGCGGAACAGTCTACATGCAGAGCGGTACGGAGCGGATGGCCTTTGACTATTTGAGGTAAGACTAAATCACATATAAAAATAGGGACGGCAGACCTGCGGGCCTGCCGTCCTACTTTATAGGTAAAAGAAAAGACACCCTATTGGGTGCCTTCTCCGTGTTGGCGCTACCTATTTTTCCGGGCCGTCTCCAGCCAAGTATCGTGGGCAGAAGCGAGCTTAACTTCCGTGTTCGGGATGGGAACGGGTGGACCCTCGCCCTAATCAGCACCAACTATGAAGTTTATTGCACCTTCAAAACCGAACAATGTATCAAGTAAGGAAGGAAAGGCTTATTGCCTGCATAAATTGTAGGTCAAGCCCTCGGGCTATTAGTACCGGTCAGCTGCATACATTACTGCACTTCCACCTCCGGCCTATCAACCAGATCGTCTTTCTGGGCCCTTACTCCATAAAGGATGAGAGATCTCATCTTAGGGGGAGTTTCACGCTTAGATGCTTTCAGCGTTTATCTCGTCCGTACATAGCTA
>CAVJNL010000024.1:0-21948 GCA_963650985.1 Clostridium sp. CAG:413 | reverse complement strand
TGCTGTGGATGCCCTGTTCCTCGAAGTACACATCGACACCAAGGTCATTGAGCAGCCGGACATACTTTATGTATTACCGGAAATACTGTCGTAGCGGTTCAAGCTGTCGAGGTAACCAATGACTGCACCGACATTCTTATTGCCGCTGACCGTACCGGTGAACGTATTGGCGCTGATAGAACCAACAACATTTTCCCAAGTCTGTGCAACATAAAGGTCGCCGCCAAAGATACCGCCAACACACTCATTTCCCTTAACCGTACCGGTAACAGTACAAGCCAGGACAGTGGGGCGGGCACCGTTGGGAGCTGTGGAGTTGCCGTAGCCGCCGCCGACAATACCGCCGGCGCAAGAACCGCTCGCTTCCACGGTTCCTCCGAATGTGCAGTTCTTTACGATGCAAGTGCTCATTGCGTTATCCCGGCTGCCCAGAATACCGCCAACATAGTTCCTACCGTAGACAGTTGCATAACTGGTACAATTCTCAATTGTACCGTTGATGTTGCCAGCAATAGAGCCAATGTTGCTTTGATCCTTTGCGTAACCGACCGTCACGCCGGACTCAATTTTACAATTGCGAATCGTCACCACAAAGCCTGCGCTGGCAGCCGCATAGCCATTACCGCCATAATGTGTAATCAGGCCAGATTTCAGCGTACTGGAACCGGATTTTAGGGTAACATTGTCAATGACGATTGCGGAGCCGCTGAGGCCAACACCGGTGTAGTTGTTGACCAGTCCCGCGCCAGCAATCTGCGTGCCATAGATGTTCAGATTCTGAACTGTTGCACCGCAAACAAAACCAAGCAACGGCAGACCACCTGCGGGTACAGTCAAGGTATAACAACCCTTCGACAGGTCATCCCTATCCTTAGCCGCATTGATATTTCCGGAGAATGCATTGAGGTTAGATGTCCCGTTCACCATTCCAGTACCATCCTTGGTACAGCCAATGGGGGTCCAGTTGGCAGGAAGGGTAATATCATCCACCATCCAGAAATATGTTCCGGAGAAAGAGTCGCCCTCGGAGACCAACTGCTCTAATTTCACCAAATCATCCGCAGTCTTAATGAGGAAAGGAGCGTTTTCTGTGCCCTTACCTTCCCATGGAGCGTCTGCGTCTCCCTCCGTGACAACAATTTTAAGAATTTCCGACTTCGTGGATACAGATTCAATTCCAGATATTGCACTATCATGAACCAGAGTAATCACAACATAGAAATAATGTTCACCTGCCGCATACTTTTCATTAGGCGCGATCTTAACATCGTAGGTTTCAATTGGCGAAGAAGTAGAGCCTTTGACACGCATTTGTGTAAATGTCACATTTTTAACCAGCTCAGCCCCATCGTACTTGTTTTCTCCATTATGATACAAAGACAACGTATAGTGCACACTGCCGTCAAATTTAGTAAAGTAGATATAGAACGGATTAACGGTCAGGCCTTCCGTAGCAGTATTATCGTACTTGCCATCTTCCTGTTCGTTGGAATCATTCAAAATATAGCTGCCTGGCTGCTTAATAATAGCTGCCTTGGTAATACCTTTTTCTTCGGTGAACTTGATGCTAACGGATATGACATTACTTCTTACAGAATACTCCACTCCATCGATTGTGCAGGTTACAAGGCAAGTCAAGTAATATCCGTACTGGTAGTCTGTAGGAATCTTAAAGGTAGGCTCATTTGCTCCTTCAATGGGATAATAATAGGCTTTATTACACCATTGATACGTCAGCTCTGCTCCTTCCGGAGCCAAAACCTTTACAAACACCGTAACATCATCGCCAATATTGCAGGACAGGCTACTCGATTGCGCAACTATAATTGGCGTCAGATTTTTACTGTCATATACCGTGACCTTTGCGATATCAGTTTTTACGGAGAAAGTGTTTCCGTCCTTGGTATCCGTAATCACACAATAATACGATTCCGCACCCACGGCACTCGTATCAGGGGTATAGGATTCGCTGGTTGCACCAGAAATCGGTGTACCATTCTCCTTAGTGCCCTTATACCACTGATAGGAGATCACTCCGCCGTCCAGCGAAACAGCTTCCACTGTCAAAGACACTTGATCTCCGTCATAACAGTTCAAATCGGACGGATGCTGGTTGATCTTAATTCTGGATTCACCAACCTGCAGCAACAGAGTATAGGTCCATTCTGTGCCATTGGGAGCAACCAATCTAATTGGAACAGATACGTAGGGCGTCTGTCCTTCGTAGAGAGTAGGATAATCCGCAGGGTTGATGGTTGCCTGCGTGTTTGCAGATTCAGCGTTGCCAATGTATACTTTTGTTGTACTCTTATAAGGCGTTACTGCAATCTTAACAGCGCTGCCAGTAGCTGCCTGAGTCGTCTTTGTCTGCGTCTGGGACATATTCGTTGCAGCAGAAAGATCCGTATCCAACCCAAGCTGCGCCCCATTCTCTGCAACGCTAAGCCCCTTCAACCCCGGATACCTCGTGATATTAAACCGGTACGTTTCGCTGGAGCTGTAGCTTCCAGCAGCTTCACTATAGGTGCCGATCTCAACTGTGAAGTATCCTGTGTCACCATAGGGGAACTTCGTCATATCGATGGCTATCGACGAGCTATAGGAACTGCGTACACCGGCTTCACCATTGTAGCTGATCGTCATGGAATAAGGTACCGTAGTCATGTAGCCAATGGTATTCAGCCTTAATTCGTAGTCGTCCCGATCATTGAGCGCAACATTAAATTCTCCACCGCTCCAGTTTCCCCAGCAAGTCAACACGGCTGCATTATCGGCTATAAATGTTAGGGTCCGCATATACGCCCTGTAAATTGTAGCCGTAACGACATCCGTTTTAACGGAGTACTGTTTGCCATCTACCGTATTGGTGACGATACAGTAATAGCTCCATGTACCCAGCGTACTTTTGGAAACCCAATAGCTCTTTTTCGTAGCGCGGCTGTCGGTCAGCTTTTCATCTCCTGTCTCACCAACTTTATACCACTGGTAAGACAGTTCACCGCCGCCCGTAGCTTCTGCAACGACCTTCAGAACCAAGTTTCCGGTTGTCGCCTGTTCTGCCGCCGCAGATTCGGGCTGTGCCGTAATCTTCGGAAAGAGATTTGCCAGCAGCACATACAGGGTATACTGCTGTGTGACGGCTTCCTGCCCGTCAGATGCAGGGGTCTCCAGCTTGATGGGGATCTTCACATAGGTATCTTCTCCAACCGTCTCCGTCTGGTAGTCGCTCAGCTTCACAGCAGAGCCCGACTCGAAAGCAGTTGTGGATTCGCCCAGGTACACCTTCGCGTCTTCGCTGTTAGCGGTTACGGTCAGGGTGATCTCGTCTGCGCTTACCGCGCTACTGGTCGTAACCTTTGCGGCACTCTCAAGCTCACTCTTATCCAGACTGACTTCAGCATCATCTGCGGTAACGGTGATATCAGTCATAGCCAGAGCCTTAGTTACATTGAACTTATAGAGCTCACTTGCAATATAGCATCCGGCATCACTGTCATATTCACCGACCTCTACCGTAAAGTAGCCGCTGGAACCAACAGGGAATTCACTTGCATCTATCGTGAGTGCCTGCTCATAATCATACGCTTCCACTGTACCGGCTTTACCGTTATAGCTTACGATCATGGAATAGGTACTGGCCGAAGTCTTGTTGATGGGCAGAACCTTCAGGGTATATGTATTGGTATCATCCAAGGTGACACTAAATTCCTTGCCCTGCCAAGAACCCTGTCCGTCAAGAATCTTCGTTTCGCCGTTCTCATACAGTTCGAGCTTGGAAATAAACTGCTTATAAATCGTTACCGTAACAACATCGGTTTTTACGGAATATGTTCTGCCTCCAACCGTATTGGTCACAACACAATAATAGCTGCGCACGCCCAATACAGTTTTAGAAGCTTTGTAACTAGCCTTCGTGGCGTTGGAATCAGTCAGCTTCTCATCCTCGGCCTCGCCGACCATATACCACTGATAAGAAAGTGTTCCATCACCAGTCGCCTCGGCAACAACCTTCAGAACTGCTGTTCCATATTGGGAATACTCCAACACCTTAGCTGTAGGCTGTGTCTTAATTACAGGATAGTAACTCACAACAAGCACATACAGGGTATACTGCCGCGTAACAGCTTCCCGTCCGTCAGATGCAGGGGTCTCCAGCTTGATGGGGATCTTCACATAGGTATCTTCTCCAACCGTCTCCGTCTGGTAGTCGCTCAGCTTCACAGCAGAGCCCGACTCGAAAGCAGTTGTGGATTCGCCCAGGTACACCTTCGCGTCTTCGCTGTTAGCGGTTACGGTCAGGGTGATCTCGTCTGCGCTTACCGCGGTCGTGGTCTTGATCGTCTGCTTGGTCGTGCTGCTGGCATCGCTAAAGTCCACATCAACTGGCACATCCTGTTTGTCTTCGCCAACTGTAATTTTAAGGTTCGTAATATATACCGTATCGATAGTTCCATCCAACTGTGTCTCTGTTAGCTCGCCTGTTCCTTCCGCTGCGTGTGCGGTGGAAGGAACGTATGGCAGTAAAAGTGTAATCACCAGCAAAAAGCAGCACAGTCTTCGGAACGAATACTTTGCATTCATTTTCTCGTGCCTCCGTTTGCAAGGGCGTATCAACGCGGAGCAGAATCTCACATAATTTCGCTTTAACTCCCTTGTAAATAAAAAAGGCGGCCCTATCTTTCGACAGGGCCGCCAGTGAAATTTAGTTAAGTAGAACAGTTATCCCTGCATGACCATCAGAACAGGGGGTAAGAAGAAGTCCAAACAGAGACATTGAAGCCGTAAACCAGCTCAACAATCTCAGACTCCTGCAGATAATAGCAGCACATATAGTCCCAAATCTCGCTCTGCTGATTACTGCTGTAAGTCCAGTCATACGCCACTATGGTCTCCTCAGCAACCATAATAAGGGAAAACTGATCCCGATTTGCAGAAATCTGATCGGCTGCCGGGAGTTCCTGAGACGGTTCAGGAAGGATGACAAGGTACAGGTAATCAAGATACTGTATAAAAAAGATATCACTAAATGTCCGTGCTGCGGAGGAAGTGTATCATATAAAATATGTTCTACATACGAAAAGCATCAAAAAAGCAGTGCCTGATACAAGCCAAAAGCTAATATTGCACTAACAGAATTGGGGTAAGGGGGAGTTGCGCCCAAAATCCGAAAAATCACCGGATTTACTAAAAACCCTTCCTATAAAATGTTTTTCTATCTGGCAGATGATGGGAGATGGAAATATTAAATCTCCATATACCGGACGCGACTTTGTTCAATTCGGAAAAACCAAAAGTGTGCTGAATAAGGGGGCACAAGAAGATGCCCTCTTATTCAACCCACCTTTGGTTCTTTCCTTAGAAATAATGCCGAGAAAAAGGCTGGAATTTTAACGAATTCCAGCCTTCGTCATAAAAACTCGGCATTTTGAAAAAAACGGCATTAGTGCCGCCTTTGAAATAGGCGGGCAGGCCATCATTCTGCTTTTTGGCAAGCTCCGCAAGCATGAGGACAACATAATAATCCTTTTCCAACACATCGGTTCGGTATCCAGTTTTATTATGAATGTCCTCAATGAGAATGCGGAACGCATCTATATCTTGATGAAGTTTCATTACATACCTCCTTGTCCTGCTGTATGCGCAAGCTGCAATATGGTCTTTTTGCTGTAGTATCTGTCTGCAAGGGACAGCAGAAGCTCATATTTTATCCCCGCCTGATGGATGTAGTTTGCCAGCAGCACATACGGCTGTTCCGCATCCACAGGAGCCTTATCCATCAAATCCAGAACATCCAGGATCTGCAGGTATGCTTTATTCGCTTTATTGACCGTCGTTTTGGGCGGGCGAACCAGAACACCGAGCTTATGATCCATACGGATACAGTCGGTGGCTTTGTTGGTTGCAATGCACCGTTCTCTCGGCAACTGAGAGGTCAGTCCTATGCGGTGGAGCATGGTATAGCCCGTTTCGTATCCAGTGTCCGGTAAAAGATATTTGTCAGCTATCAGGCGTTCTTTATTAATGCCCACCTCACCAAAAGGCGTAACGGCAGTCAGATAATAAATACCCTTCTGATAAAACCGGAGATTCGGGATTTCTTCATCGTCCATAATCCGTTTGAAAGCAACAGCAGTCGCAGCAGCAGCTTCTTTTTGCGGCAATCCGTATTCCGCCGCAAGCATCGTGGCAATATCGCTGGAATAAATCGGTTGCCCTGTTTGAAAATTGCTTAGCCCATTACAGATAAATTCGGTATAGGTCATTAGAAACACCTCCTCGCTTGATATAGTATTTTCGTTTATTTGAGCTTTATGCCGAATTTATTATATCAATCATCTGCCGCTTTGTCAATGGTATGGGCAATGGGCATTCAGATAAATACAGTGCCTTTTTTCGACACGGTTCCTGTTTTTAAGTCGTGTTCTGTACCCCCCCCCCCCGAAACAAAATCACTCATCCGAATCGTCATCCCAGAGGATATTACCGCAGACCGGGCAGCGTTTAGCACCGGAAATATCTATACCCTTTGTATCGACTTCCGTGCAGCCGCCGTAATACTCACAGGCATTGCCGCAGATCTCGCAGACACCTCCGCAGCACTCAGCAGCGGTGATCTCCATGCTGTCCACATCTTCATCCTGAAAGGCCAGCAGGTCGGTGTCCTCCCAAATCTGGCTGGCAATCTCCATTGCCTCTTTCTGGGAATCTGCACTCAGCTTGAATGTCTTTTGGGCCAGAGCGGTCAGTGTTACTTCAAATTCTTTCATTTTGAACCTCCATGTTATCGTTCGTGAATTTTGGGTTTTACTCTTGTGACTGGAATTTCCAGTCGGATACACAGGTGGTCATTGTAGTCCTTGCCGCTGGGCGGTGGGTAATCGCCAACTGTATAGCAATCACTTAGCAAAGCCATCAGCGTTCTGGTGGCCAGTCTGCCGGTGGCGTCCCGATCCAGATGCAGGCAGATATGCCGGATCTCCGGGTGGTCGGACAGATACTGCTTTAAGGCCAGCGGCAGAGCCGTTTCCGCAAGATTTTCTTTTGGCTTATACACACCTGCCAGCGACAGCAGATGCTCGCTATTCCAGACCATACCTTCCTGCTTACGGATGGTGGCATAGGACAGCAGATCAACGGCACCCTCAAACAGATGCAGGGTATCGCTGCCCGGTGCCGGGATACTGAAAGAGAACCGCTTGTCGCTGCCGGTTGCTTCGCCTTTGAAATCCGTACCGCAGCCACGCAGATTTCCATACCGTGCCTTGTTGTACTTATCCAGACCCACAAAGACCACATTGTGGTGGGGATAGCTTTCATAGAGCCGCCCGGTCTGGATGCACCAGCAAATGATCTCCCGGTCAATACCGCGCCCGGCCAGATAGGAAACAATGCGGTCTGCATTGGGGTTGGCCTGGGGCAAAAGCAGCACCCTTGGCGATTCTTTCTTAGTCGGTGTACTTGCCCGGATGGGCGGCTGCACCGCCGCATGACCCATGATGGTTTCCACCGCATCTGTAAAAGGCATTTCCTTGACCTTAATGAGATAATCCAGCGCATTGTAGCCGCCGATCCCACGGGAGAACCAGTACCATTTCCCGTTGGAGATTTTTAAGGAATCATGATCACGGGTACAGTAGGTGCTGCCTGCAAAATGCACCAGTTCATTGGGTTCGTAGTTCCGAAGATAGGTCAGCAGATCCATCTCTCTGGCCTTTGCCACCACATCCGGTGGAATATATGGCATAACTTTTCCCTCCTCCCATAGCCATGAATTGACTGATTAAACAGTCCGGCTATGTAAAAAGCCGATTGGAGATTCCAACCGGCCATGCGCATCAGCGCTCTTTCTGTTCCTTTTTCGCTTCCTTTTTCACGGCTTCTTTTGCCCGGTCCTCAACCGTCTGCCAGATGTCCTCCATGTGGCCGGTTTCTTTCTTTTCCCAGTCTTTGAATACATCCGCCAGAGGGGAGGGCGATTTCAGCAGAGCCTTGGCCTGTGTGTCCGGCAGATCGTGATATTCCAGCGACAGCAGAATATCTTCACGCATGATATACTCGTAGCCATGCTCCAGCACTTCCCTGGATGTCAGAGTCAGCAGCCAGTTACGGTATTTTTCCTGCTCTGCGAACATCTTCTGATACAGTCGGGTGTTCAGTTCCTCGTTGGTCATTTCCCAAATACGAATGACATTTCGGGCACACACGGCAACCTTGCCATTGGGATCGTCCGCCGCCAGCGGGTTTATGAGACGCATATCCAGCGCCAGCTTTCTGCCGTCGTTGGTGATTCTGAGCATATTGTCCACCTTGGGGTCAACGCCGCCCGCACGGATAGATTCTGCCCGTTCCGCCAGTCCACGCACCATTTCCCTTTGCAGATCAGAGGGCTGAATGACCTCCGTGTGGAAGTTGGCCTTTGGAACCGGCAGCTTCAGCATATCCGCCGTCTGAATATCTGCCACCTGCTTGAATGTAGACATCAGTTCCGGCAGGTTAAAGAACTTGGCAAACCTCGTTTTTGCCCGGTATCCACTGCCCTCCGGGGATAATTCGATGGCGGAAATGGTTTCCCCAAAGTCGCTGGCCCAGTCATCAAAGTGGATCAGCCCCATTTCCTCCAGGGTGCTGTACTGCAGGTACCGCTGAATGGTGTAAAGCTCCACCATACTGTTGCTGATGGGGGTACCGGTGGCAAAGATGACGCCGCGCCCTCCGGTGATCTCGTCCAGATACCGGCACTTCATAAACAGGTCGCTGGATTTCTGCGCTTCGGTCTGGGCGATACCGCCCACATTCCGCATTTTTGTTGCGAGGAAAAGGTTCTTAAAATAATGGCTCTCATCCACAAATACCCGGTCAACGCCCAATTCCTCAAAGGTCACAAGGTCGTCCTTGCGGCTCTGATCATTGAGCTTTTCCAGCTTTGCTTCCAGAGATTTACGGGTGCGCTCCAACTGCTTGACTGTATATCGCTCGGCTTTGGCGGCCTTGGCCTCCTCAATGCCGAACATGATCTCGTCGATCTGCTGCTGTAAAATTGCCGCCTGCCGCTCCGCAGACACCGGAATTTTCTCAAACTGCGAGTGGCCGATGATTACGGCATCGTAGTCGCCGGTGGCGATGCGGGCGCAGAATTTCTTGCGATTCCGGGTTTCAAAGTCTTTCCTGGTTGCCACAAGGATGTTGGCAGAGGGATAAAGCTGGAACCATTCCGCCGCCCACTGCTCCGTGATGTGATTGGGAACCACGATCAGGGACTTGGTACAAAGTCCCAATCTTTTCATCTCCATGGCGGCGGCGACCATTTCGAAGGTCTTGCCGGCACCTACCTCGTGAGCCAGCAGCGTATTGCCGCCGTAGAGGATATGGGCAATGGCATTCACCTGATGAGGCCGCAGAGTAATTTCCGGGTTCATGCCGAAGAAACGGATGTGGCTGCCGTCATACTCACGGGGACGGATGGAGTTAAAGGTTTCATTATAAATATGGCACAGTTCTTCTCTGCGGTCAATGTCTTTCCAGATCCACTCGGAAAATTTCTGCTTGATCAGCTCCTGCCGGTCCTGGGCGATGGCGGTTTCCTTTTTGTTTAAGATCGGCTTTTTGTTGCCGTTTTCATCCTCCACATAATCAAAGACGCGCACATCCCGCTGGTTCAGTGTCTGCTCCAGAATGGCATAGTCCGAATCAGGTTTCTTGATGACGCTGTTGACATACTGGATGAAAAGGTTCGGCTGGATTTTTTCGTCGAACCTTGTTCCCTGAATTTGCTGTCGAGCGAATTCCAAAAGCTCTCGGTATCTATGAGGCTTTCCATCGTCAAGCATTCGCTTTCCGAGAAAGTTGACTTCATCGAGGTTGACGAATCGGTCTTGGAGGCAGCCGAGTTCTTTTGGGAATATGACCTCAGCGATATACAGTTCAAGCGGCGTGATATCCTCGGCATGGATTCTTTCAAGTGCCGCATTCATTTCCTTTTCTGTGCATGGAAAGCGGAGGTCGGTCTGATTGTTTCCGTATTTGATTTTCAGTTTAATCATGGCAGTTCTCCCTTATGGCTGCGAGTCCGAATCTGCGAATCGCCATAGCGTTGCAGATAGTCCGAAACAGCATAGGCGGAACGAGGTCGGCGTCCGACAGATCCGACACGGTGAGATGCTTTGTGCCGAGCGTCAAATCCTTTGCCGCACAGTAGAGGGTGTAGGCTCTCTCGGTGCAGTTGTTGAGCTTGACATTTTCAAAGAACACGCAGCCGCTGTGTACATGGTGCTTGCAGCAGTTCCACAGCCTTGGGTCGGCGGTGAGCAGATACAGGGCTGAAAGCAATGCGTAATTCTCTCTGTGTACATTCCTTGCGGCAAGTGCAAATCTTGCCCGGTGTTTTTCATTAAGGTAGGTCATGGGCGTTTCCTCGCTTTCGATATATTCGGCAAATCTTTTTTGAAAGGGTGGACAGCGTATCTGTTGCATGGTGGCTGTCAGCA
This sequence comes from Clostridium sp. CAG:413, assembly GCA_963650985.1. Taxonomy (GTDB): domain Bacteria; phylum Bacillota; class Clostridia; order Oscillospirales; family Oscillospiraceae; genus Vescimonas. The sequence goes on along the minus strand of CAVJNL010000024.1, from coordinate 11,464 downwards.
GTTCAGAGGGTGTGGCTGCGGTTACGGCGATGACCGTCTGCGCTTCGGTAAAACGAAAGCCCACACCCCTTGGTTTGAAGTTCGGTATGGCGGTCATAAGCCGTTCGATGCGGCGGCTGTATGGTCGTTCGGAAAATATGGTCATGAGTTTTTTCTCCTTGCTGTGAAATAAAAAAAGCCCTCCGGTTTTTGTGTGACCGGAGGGCGATTGATAGTATTACATATTCTGTTGTGGAGCCGCTGCCTGTTCAAAGGACGGCGGCTCGGCTTCAAGTGACGGATATTCGTCTGTAAGTTTTTCTTGGAGCTTGTCGAGCTGCCGTTCTTGCTCATAGGTCAGCGTTTCGCAGTTGGCCTTAGCAAAGTCCAAACAGCGATAGAGGTCTGCCGATTCTTTCTCACTGAACAGTCGGTGTTTGCTGACGAGACCGGAGCGCACTGCGAAGGCTTCTTTGACATATTCATAGTTCGGAGAATAATCTCCCCAAAACACCGAATCGCCGTCTGCATTCTGTTTCCATGTGCAAAACATAAAGCCGTTCTTTTCGCTGTAGGTTGCCGCCAACACCGTATCTCCGAAAGCTGCAAGCCGTCTGTAATCGGAGACATCGGCAGCCTGCATTTGCGGTGCGTGTTCGTAAAGTCCGACATATTCCCGCACCGTAGAAATCTCATCCTGAATGTCTGCAATTTTACTGCGGTATTCATCAGAGAGGTTTTGGTCGGCGTTGCTTAGAAATTGACCGTTGTACTTTATGCGGCAGAGAGGGATGCCGTCCGAAGATACTTCCAACCATCCTTTGCTGTCCATCTGGGTGTCATACCGAGCCCTGAGCCGCTTGGTTAATTCTTTCTGTAACATATCTGTTTTCTCCTTTTCGGGGTAATAAAAAAGGCAGATAGATTTTTGATTTCTATCTGCCTGCGTATCGGATATTCGGTTGTGTGATAGTTCAAGACATCCAACAAAGGGAAAACATCATTTTTATATCTGTCAAAACGGTTCGCTGAAATTTTGCCGTATAAACGGTGAAAACCCCGACAGAATCGGGGTTTTCACGGGCTACATCTATTTTGTAGCCCTTTTATGGTGGAGGCGAGGGGAGTCGAACCCCTGTCCGAAAGCGCTTTAGCAGGACCTTCTCCGGGCGCAGTTATGTTTCAGCATTCCCTCCTCGCGCAGGCACATAACAGACTGTGCGATTCAGTAGAGTCATGATGCGTGGGCGGGGCAACTCTTACCCGCCGCACGGACGCCACATCAACGACGCCTTCCCCGGCCTGTGGCCTCTCCGGTTCAGACGGTCACAGCTTAAGCTGCGACGGCAACAGTATTATTGTTGTCAGTTATTATTTAATTGCCCGTTTTAAGGTGGCCAGGCGCCACCGCCCGCTTATCCTGCCTCCACACCCCCGTCGAAACCGGTACGCCCCCATATCGCATTGCCGAAAATCCCTATGGGATTTTCCGGCAGAGGGGTTGCAGGCTGCTGCGCGCATAATTTTTGCGCCATGCGCAAAAATTCCACACTTGCAGCCTGAGAGGTATTTTTCCCCACGCGCATGTCGCGGTGAAAAATGATTTGAATTTTTTGCCGCCTGCGGGCGGCAAACTCTGCGAGGCTTTTTGTCTTGCAGAGCTATATTATCCCCCGCGTGCCGGAAAAATCTCCCGGCACGCGGGCTGAATACGAATTTTTTACCGCCCGTAGGGGTCCGGCAGCTTCTCCGGCTCCGGGTAGTCCACGCCCTTGTTGTCCACGGTGACGGAGGCCATCACCTGGGGCTTCTTGGGCTTGTTGGTCATCATGTTCCGAGGCGCCGAGGCGATGGCGTCCACCACCTCCATGCCCTCAATGACCATGCCGAAGGCGGCATACTCCCCGTCTAGATGGGGGCTGTCCTTGTGCATGATGAAGAACTGGCTCCCGGCGGAGTTGGGTGCCTGGGCCCGGGCCATGCTCAACACGCCCCGGCTGTGGCGCAGGTCGTTGTTGAATCCGTTGGACTTAAATTCGCCCTTGATGCAGTAGCCGGGCCCGCCCATGCCGGTGCCGTCGGGGCAGCCGCCCTGTATCATGAAACCGTAAATGCAGCGGTGGAAGATCAGCCCGTTATAAAACCCCTTTTTAATGAGGGAAATAAAGTTATACACGCTCTGGGGCGCCACCTGGGGGTACAGCTCCGCCACGATCTTGCCGCCGTCCTCCATGGTAATGGTCACAATAGGATTGTTTTCCATGTTCTGTCTCCTTTATCTGTTTTTCTCGCGCATGGCCCGCTCCATCTCGCGCTTGGCGTCCCGCTTGGCCACGGCCTCGCGCTTGTCGTAGGTCTTTTTGCCCTTGCACAGTCCCATCTCAATTTTCACCCGGCTGTCCTTAAAATAAACCGACAGCGGTATCAGCGCGTAGCCCTGCTGCTTTTGCAGGTCGTGGAGCTTTCGGATCTCCCGTTTGTGCAGCAGCAGCCGCTTGGGCCGGTCCGGGTCCTTGTTGAAGATGTTCCCCTTGTCGTAGGGCGAAATATGCACCCCGTAGGCGAACACCTCCCCGTCCTTGGCCTGGCAGTAGGAGTCCTTCAAATTCAGCGTCCCGGCCCGGATGCTCTTGACCTCCGTGCCGAACAGCTCCACCCCGGCCTCGTACCTGTCCTCCACGAAATAGTCATGGAACGCCTTGCGATTCTGGGCCGCGATCTTGATGCCTTTTTTCTCCATGGAGGACCTCCTTTCTTCGGATGTAGTAGTATACCACATTTTTCCCCCCAATGCAAGAGCGCAAAGGGTCGTCTTTCGCCGGAAATGGTTGACACCCCCCTTAAACCGTGGTAAAATTTCCATATAAATATACAGCCATGGCCTGTAACGATTTTTTTGGCCGGCCACTGCGCTGTCCGACCTTTCCGCGCAGGCGCAGCCTGTGCGTTTTTTATTGCTGACCCGGAGGAAGAAAACCATGATCCTTGCGCTGAAAAAGAACATCCCCGCTTTCCAGGAGGAGACCCTCCTGACCTACCTGCGCCAAATGGGCGTCACTGCGGAAAAAACCACCTGCCGTGGCTGCACCGTCCTGCTGCTGGGCGGCGCGGTGGAAAATTTGGACGCGCAGCTTCTGTCCTCCCTGCCCCCGGTGGAGGCCGTCTTGCCCCTGGATGACCCCCTCCCCCTGGCCTCCCGCGCTGCCCACCCCACAGACACCGTGGTGCAGGTGGGCCCCGCCAGCGTCGGCGGCGGCCACTTCTGCCTCATGGCGGGCCCCTGCGCCGTGGAGTCGGAGAGCCAGCTCCTCTCCATCGCCCGCAGCGTCCGCTCCGCCGGAGCCCAGGTCCTCCGGGGCGGCGCGTTCAAGCCCCGCACCTCCCCCTACGACTTCTCCGGCCTACAAAAAGAGGGCTTGGAGCTTCTGAATTTGGCCCGCCGGGAGACGAATCTCCCCGTGGTCTCCGAAATTATGTCCCCCGACGACATCCCCCTGTTTGAAAATGTAGACCTACTCCAGGTGGGCGCCCGCAACATGCAAAATTACGACCTGCTCCGGGCCCTGGGCCGCACGAAAAAGCCGGTGCTTCTCAAGCGCGGCAGCGGCGCCACGCTCCGGGAGCTGCTTCTCAGCGCCGAATACATCCTCTCCGGCGGCAACGAAAATGTCATCCTCTGCGAGCGGGGCATCCGCACCTTCAATGACGGCACCCGCAGCACCCTGGACCTCTCCGCCGTCCCCCTGCTCTACGAGATGACCCATCTGCCCGTCCTGGTGGACCCCAGCCACGCCGTGGGCCGGGCCGCCCTGGTGCCGCCCATGGCCCTGGCCGCCGCCGCCTGCGGGGCCGACGGTCTGCTCATCGAGGTCCACAACGACCCCCTCCACGCCCTGTGCGACGGGGCCCAGGCCCTCCTGCCCGAGGACTTCGCCGCCCTGGCCCGCCAGATCGCCGCCCTCCGGGAGGTGACGCACCGATGACCACCGTACCCGTCCGCGCCTGGCGCCCCTACGAGGTCTGCATCGCCCCGGGCCTGCTTCACGACCTGGGTCCCCGGGCCGCCGCTCTTTTCGCCCCCCGCCGGGCCATGCTGGTGTCCGACGACCGGGTTTTCCCCCGCCACGGCCCCGCCGCCGAGGCGTCCCTGACCCGCGTGGGCTTCCAGGTCTCCCGCTTCGTCATCCCCCACGGGGAAAGCTCCAAGACCCTCCCCACCTACACCGCCCTGGTGCAGTCCCTGTTTGAAAACGACTTCACCGGCGACGATGTGATCATCGCCCTGGGCGGCGGCGTGGTGGGCGACCTGGCCGGCTTTGCCGCCGCCACCTACCACCGGGGCCTGCCCTGCCTCCAGGTGCCCACCACGCTCCTGGCCACGGTGGACGCCTCCGTGGGCGGCAAGACCGCCGTGAACCTCCCCGGCGGCAAAAATCAAGTGGGCGCGTTCCACCAGCCCGCCCTGGTCCTCTGCGACCCGGCCCTGCTGGAAACCTTGCCCGATATTGAATATCAAAACGGCTGCGCCGAGATCATCAAGTGCGCCCTGCTGCAAAGCGAGCCCCTTTTCCGTGCCATAAGCGAAGTGCCCGTTTCCGAACAGTTAGAACCCGTCATCGCCGCCTGTGTGGAAATAAAACGCGATTTTGTCCAGGCGGACGAGCGTGACACCGGCCAGCGCCGCCTGCTGAACCTGGGCCACACCGTGGGCCACGCCATCGAGGTCTGCTCCCACTACGCCGTCCCCCACGGCCTGGCCGTGTCCATGGGCATGGCCACCGTCACCCGGGCCGCCTGCCATCGGGGCCTCTGCGCCCCGGAGACCCTTTCCGCCCTGGAAGATCTTCTCGCCGCCTACGGCCTCCCCACTACCACGGACTACTCCGCCCAGGCCCTGGCCGCCGCCGCCCTGTCCGATAAAAAGCGCCGGGGCGACACCCTGCCCCTGGTGCTGCCGGAGGCCGTCGGCCATTGCCGCCTGGAGCCGGTTCCCGTGGATGAGCTTCCCGGCTGGTTCCGGGACGGAGGGCTGCTATGAACGAAATTCTCACCCCCGGCCCCCGGGCGGGCCGCGTCACCGTCCCCGGCTCCAAGTCCCAGGCCCACCGGCTCTTCCTGGCCGCCGCCCTGGGCCGCGCCCCAGTGCGCTTCACCTGCCGGGGCCTGTCCGACGACCTCCAAGCCACCCTTTCCTGCCTGGAGGCCCTGGGCGCGCAGGTGCAAAGCTCAGAGGGCGAACGCTTCACCCTGGTCCCCCTCTCCGCCCCTCCGGCGGGCGAAATTCTCCTGCCCTGCGGCGAGAGCGGCACCACCCTGCGCTTCCTGCTGCCCCTGGTGGGCGCCCTGGGCGTAAGCGCCCGTTTTCAGCGCCAAGGCCGCCTGCCCCAGCGCCCCTTAGAGCCCTTTTTAACGGAGCTGACCCGCCACGGCATGACCGCACGCGCCCAAGGCGACGACCTATTAGCAAGCGGCCAACTGACCCCCGGCGGCTACGCCCTGCCGGGCCACATCTCCTCGCAATTCATCTCCGGCCTGCTGCTGGCCCTGCCCCTGCTGCCGGGCCACAGCACCCTCACGCTTACCACCCCGCCCCAGTCCGCCCCCTACATCGGCCTGACGGAACAGGTCATACAGCAAGCGGGCCTCCGACTGGTGCGGCATGAAAATCACTACGAAATTCCCGGCGGCCAAACCTACGCCCTGCCCACGCCCCAGACCGTGGAGGGGGACTGGTCCGCCGCCGCGCCCTTCCTCTGCGCCGGGGCCCTGAGCCCCCAGGGCGTCACCGTCTCCGGCCTGGCTCTGCCCTCCCTCCAGGGGGACAGCGCCCTCCCGGCCCTGCTGCAAAAAATGGGCGCAGAGGTGGAAACTGCCCCCGATGGCGTCACCGTCCGGGCCGGGTCGCTCCGCCCCATCACCGTGGACGCCGGGCCCATCCCCGACCTCATTCTGCCCCTGTGCGCCCTGTGCGCCGTGGCAAGCGGCCAAAGCCGCATTCAAAACGCCCGCCGCCTGCGCTATAAGGAATCCGACCGTCTCCAAGGCGTGGCGGAATTATTGACCGGCTTAGGCGGAAACCTGACCATAGACGGCGACGACCTGGTCATTTCCGGCGTGCCCCGTCTGCACGGCGGCCTTGCCGATCCCCGGGGCGACCACCGCCTGGCTATGACCGCCGCCGTGGCGGCCTCCGCCTGCGCCGAACCCGTCACCGTTCTGGACGCCGCATGCGTTCAAAAATCCTACCCGGCCTTTTGGGCCGACTTCCACCGTCTGACCCCATCCCGCTGAAAGGAGAACCGCCATGTCCACCCTCCCCGGAGACACCCTCCGCCTGACCCTCTTTGGCCGCTCCCACAGCCCCTCCGTGGGCATGACCCTCTCGGGTCTCCCCGCCGGGGAGCCGGTGTCCCTTGCGGCCCTGCAAAGTTTTTTAGCCCGCCGCGCCCCGGGCCGCAGCCCCCTCTCCACCCCCCGCTGGGAATCGGATATTCCCCAGTTCCTCACCGGCATAAAAGACGGCCTCACCACCGGGGAGGACATCACCGCCATCATTGAAAATACCGATATTAAATCCAGCGATTATGAATCTATAAATACCATCCCCCGCCCCGGCCACGCGGACTATACCTCTTATGTGAAATATGGCCGCATAGAGCCCGGCGGCGGGCCGTTCTCAGGCCGCCTCACAGCCCCTCTGTGCGTAGCCGGGGGCCTCTGCCTGCAAATCCTCAGCCGCCGGGGCTCCGCCGTCCTCTCCCGCATTCTCTCCATCGGAAATGTGGACGACCAAGGCGACCTGACCGCCCCCACTTCCGAAAAAGAGTTTCCCGTGGTGGACGATGCCCAGGGCGAAGCCATGGCCAAAGCCATTTTGCAGGCCAAGGCCCGGGGCGACAGCCTGGGCGGCGTCATCCAGTGCCGGGTGCTGGGCCTGCCTGCGGGCCTGGGCGGCCCCTTGTTTGACGGCCTGGAGAGCCGCCTCAGCGCCGCCCTGTTCGCCATCCCCGCCGTGAAGGGCATAGACTTTGGCAGCGGCTTCGACGCCGCCCGGCTCCGGGGCAGCGAGAATAACGACCCCTTCGCCGTAGAAAACGGCCAGGTCATCACCACCACCAACCACTGCGGCGGCATTTTAGGCGGCATCTCCACGGGCATGCCCCTGGAAATCCGGGTGGCCGTGAAGCCCACCCCCTCCATTGCCCTGCCCCAGCAAAGCGTGGACCTGAAAACCATGACCCCCGCCACCATTCAAATCACAGGCCGCCACGACCCCTGCATCGTCCCCCGGGCGGTGCCCTGCGTGGAGGCCGCCGCCGCCTTCGTCCTCTGCGACGCGCTTCTCGCGCGGAAAGGAGCCTCACCATGGAACTGACTGACCTGCGCCGGGAGATCGACCGGGTGGATTCGGAAATTCTGCGCCTGTTCGCGGAGCGCATGGCCCTCTCCGGCCAAGTGGCCGCCTACAAAGCCGCCCACGACCTGCCCGTTTTGGATGAAGCCCGGGAAAAAGAAAAGCTGGCCCGGGCCGCCGCCTCCGTTCCGGCGGAATTGTCCGAAGACGCCCAGGAGCTTTACGCCCTTCTCCTCTCCCTGAGCCGCCGCCACCAGGCGGCGCTGCTAAAGCGGGAGGTGGACTGATGCGCTGCGGCCTCCTGGGGCGGACCCTCCGCCACAGCCACTCCCCCCTGCTGCACAGCCTTTTGGGCAGCTACGACTACGACCTCTTTGAAATTCCGCCGAAGCAGGTAGGGAAATTTATCCGCTCCGGCCCCTGGGACGGGCTCAATGTGACCATCCCCTATAAGCGAACCGCCTACGCCCTCTGCGATGAACTCTCCCCCGCCGCCCGCTTGGCGGGCAATGTGAACACCCTCCTCCGCCGTCCCGACGGAACCATCTGCGGCGACAACACCGACGCCTTCGGCTTTTCCTATCTGCTGGAAAAATCTGGCATTTCTGTCTCTGGGCGGGAGGTCATGGTCCTGGGCGCAGGGGGCGCGGCCCGGACGGTTTGCTCCGTTCTCCACGAAAAAGGCGCCCGGGTCACGGCGGTGTACCGCAGCTTCCCCAAAGACGCCGATCTGCTTCGCCGCTTCGTCACCGATCTCGTCCCCTTTTCTTCCCCGAAATTGCACCGAATTTCCCCGATTTTGGTCAATGCGACCCCAGTTGGAATGTACCCGAACAACGGCCAAGCCCCCGTAAATTTGGCCGACTTCCCCGGCTGTGAGGCCGTCCTTGACCTCATCTATAACCCCCTGCGCACCGCCCTTCTTCTCCAGGCGGAAGCCCTTGAAATACAAGGATTTAACGGCCTTTCCATGCTCTGCGCCCAGGCTGCAGCCGCCGCCTCGGTCTTTACCGGCGCGCCCGTTTCCTATGAAAAAATCGAGAGCACCGAGGCCGTCCTCCGCCGAAAGATCGAAAATATTATTTTAATAGGTATGCCCGGCAGCGGCAAGACCACCTTGGCCCGAATTTTGGCGGAAAACCTGGGCCGGGAAGCCCTGGACTGCGATGAGGAATTCCTGTGCCGCACGGGGGTGACCTCCGAAAATTTCCTTATAAATCAAGGGGAAACGGCCTTTCGGGACATCGAGACGGACATCCTCCGGGACCTGGGAAAGCGCTCGGGCATTGTGCTCTCCACCGGGGGCGGCTGCGTGACCCGGCCCGAAAACCGGGCCCTCCTGCGGCAAAACGGCCGGGTGCTCTGGCTGCAGCGAGACCCGGACAAGCTGGCCCTTGTGGGCCGCCCCCTGCTCCGAAGCTCCACCCCCCAGGCGCTATACGAGGCTCGGAAAAATCTCTACGCAGACTTCTGCGACGAAATCGTTTCAAATAACGCGGGCCCCGCCCAGGGGCTGGCGCAAATTAGGGAGATATTAGAATTATCATGAAATTCCTTATACTAAACGGCCCCAACCTGAACCTGCTGGGCCTGCGGGAGCCGGAAATTTATGGCCGGGACACCTACGACGACCTGGTGGCCCTGGTGGAAAAAACCTGCCAAAGCGCTGGCATTTCGCCGGTTTTTGTCCAGTCCAACCACGAGGGGGACCTCATTGACGCGGTGCAGGAGGCCCGGCTATCCTGCACCGGCATTATCCTCAATCCCGGCGGGTACAGCCACACCAGCATCGCCCTGGCCGACGCGCTTCGGGCGGTGGCTCTGCCGGCGGTGGAGGTCCACATTTCCGACCCCATGCAGCGGGAATCTTTTCGCCGCATCTCCTACACGGGCATGACCTGCCTGCACACCATCCGCGGCCAGGGCATTGACGGCTACCGCCAGGCGGTGCTGTGGCTGCAAAAATACTTAGAGGAAAAGTGACATTTTAGCGGTGGACGAACGGCAAAAACCGTGCTATAATGCCTGTTGCTCCCGGAGACGCCGGGGAATCATTACGCGAAAGGAGGGCTGTCCATGAATCACAAGGTGGTTTTATTCACCCTGGGCCGCGTGGTGCTGATGGAGGCGGCGCTTTTAGTGCTGCCTATGGCGGTGTCGCTGCTGTACGGGGAGCGGTGCGCCCTCAGCTTTGCCCTGACCATTGTGGTGGCCCTGGTGGTGGGCTCTCTGCTGCGCCTGCTATGCAAGGGCGGGCGGGGGACCAGCTCCATCAAGGACGGGTTTATGATCGTGGCCCTGGCGTGGACGGTGCTGTCCGCCATCGGGGCGCTTCCGTTTGTTTTTTCCAGGGAGATACCTTATTATATTGACGCCTTTTTTGAGACGGTCAGCGGCTTTACCACCACCGGGGCAACGATTCTGCCGGATGTGGAGGCGCTGAGCCGGGGGATGCTGTTTTGGCGCAGCTTCACTCACTGGATCGGCGGCATGGGCATTCTTGTGTTCGTGGTGATGCTGCTGAATACGCCGGACCGCTCCATCAACATTCTCAAGGCGGAGATGCCCGGGCCTACGGTGGACAAGCTGGTGCCCAAGTCCAAGAACACCGCCCGGATCCTTTATTTAATTTACATCGCCATGACGGTGATCGAGGTCATTTTCCTGCTGTTTGGCGGCATGAGTTTGTTTGACAGCGTGGTCCACGCCCTGAGCACCGCCGGGACCGGCGGATTTGGCGCGTATAATGCCAGCGCCGTCGACTTTAGCCCCTACATTCAGTGGGTGCTCATCGTGTTCATGTTCCTGTTCGGTGTGAACTTCAACATTTTTTACCTGGCGCTGCTGGGACGGGTGCGGGACATCTTCCACAACACGGAGTTTAAGGTGTACCTGGGCATCGTGCTGATGACGGTGGGGATCATTACGGTGGAAATACTGCCGCTGTACCGCACCTTCTCCGACTCCCTGCGGCAGGCGGCCTTCCAGGTGGTGTCCATCATGACCACCACGGGCTTTATCACGGCGGACTTCACCGTGTGGACGCCGCTGAGCAAGGTTTTGCTGCTGGGGCTGATGTTCGTAGGCGGCTGCGCAGGCAGCACAGCGGGCGGACTGAAGGTCTCGCGGGTGGCTATCCTGTTCAAAATGATGCGGCGGGAGCTGCGGCACACCCTGCGGCCACGGGTGGTGGATGTGATCAAAATGGACGGGCGGCGGCTGGAGGAGCAGACAGTCCACAGCGTGGCGGTGTATTTCGCGCTGTACATTTTGAGCATTGCGGCGCTGATGGTGGCGCTGTCCTTCTCCCGGTTTGACCTGGAGACGAATTTATTTGCGTCCATCTCCTGCTTTAACAATGTGGGCCCGGGCTTCGGCATGGTGGGGCCGATGGGGAATTACTCGCCGTATCCGCCGCTGTTTAAGCTGTTTTTGTCCGCGGGGATGCTGCTGGGCAGGCTGGAGATCTACCCGATGCTGCTGCTGTTTGTGCCGGCGGCCTGGCGGAAAAGATAAGCCTTCATAAATTATTTACATTTTTTTAGGTTAGGTTTAAGGTTTTAAGGGCATACTGAAAGCACGGTAAGGAAAGCCGAACGTCGAACGGCTCCTGCCGTGTGCCGATCTTTTTCATTTTTTCCTTTCTCTTTCTTTTTTTCAGTGCAAAAGGACGAAGCGTTTGCCTCGTCCTTTTGCATTTTTTGCGTCTGCGGGCACGAACTCTGCGAGGCTTTCATATTTGGAGGGAACAGCACATAGGATGAAGTGTACATTCAGTCTTGGGAGTGTTGCCGATGAAGGGAAACATGGAACAGCGTGCCTGCGACGAGGCCGTTTACATCATAGAGAGCCGGGGGACTGTGCGGGATGCCGCCCGGAAATTCGGCATCAGCAAGTCCACGGTACATAAGGACATTTCCCAGCGCCTGCCCCTGTTCAACCGCAGCCTTTACTTGCAGGTGAAGGCCATTTTGGAGGAAAACAAGGCCCAGCGCCACATCCGCGGCGGGCTGGCTACGCGGAGGAAGTATAAGGGAGGGTGAGGAAAAGGGGACGGCGTACGCCGTCCCCTGAGCCTGTCGAAAAACCCTCCGGGTTTTTCCGACAAAAGGCTTGCAGTCTGCTGCGCGC
>CAVJNL010000023.1:0-22549 GCA_963650985.1 Clostridium sp. CAG:413 | reverse complement strand
CCACACGAATCCCTCCACCAACCTTCGGTTGGTCCCCCTCCCTTTAGGCAAGGGAGGCAGGGGTTCTACCGGCGGGCGGGGCAGAGCCCCGCCCCTACGAAGTCCTATCGGTAAACCCTGCGTAGGGGCGACCCTTGCGGTCGCCCGTAGCCGGGTCACGGAGTCGTCCTCACTCCAAAATCACCGCGCCCTTGTTCTTCTCCGCCAGGCCAGCCTGGATGAGGGCCAGGGTCTCCTCAAAGCCCAGCTTCGTCTGCTCGCCGGTCTTCATGTCCTTGCAGGCCACCACCCCGGCGGCAATTTCGTCGCCGCCCAGGAAGATCACATAGGGCACGCCGATTTTATCCGCGTAGTTCATCTTGGCCTTGAACTTCTTCTGCTCCGTGTAAAGCTGGGTCCGCACTCCCGCCGCCCGGAGCTTGGTAGAGAGGGAAATGGCCGGGGCCAGGTCCTCCGTCATGGGCAGTACCAGCACATCCGCCGGGGCCGTGGGCAGGTCGGGGTTCAGCATCCCCTGTTCGCCCAGCACATAAAACAGCCGCGTCAGGCCGATGGAGATGCCCACCCCGGGCAGCTGCCGATCGGTGTAGTACTCCGCCAGGTTGTCGTACCGCCCGCCGGAGCACACGGAGCCAATCTCCGGATGGTCCAGCAAGGTCGTCTCGTACACGGTGCCGGTGTAGTAGTCCAGGCCCCGGGCGATGGTCAGGTCCACGGCGAAATTCTCCTCCGGCACGCCGAAGTCTGCCAGGTACGCCGTCACGGTTTTCAGCTCCGAAAGCCCCTGGTCGAACAGCTTGTGCCGCCCGGCGTAGCCCTCCAGGGCCGCCAGCACTTGGGCGTTGGACCCGGTGATGGCGATGAACTTGAGAATTTCCGCCGCCTGGTCCTCGCTGAGCCCGCACTCGGACAGCAGCAGATCCCGCACCTTCTCCGGCCCGATTTTATCCAGCTTGTCCACCGTGCGCATGATGGCCCCGGACTGCTCCGTCAGCCCCAGCATGGCGTAAAAGCCGTTGAGTATCTTGCGGTTGTTCACCCGAATTTGGAAGCGCCTCAGCCCCAGCCGGGTAAAGGTTTGGTAAATAATGGAAGGAATCTCCGCCTCGTTGGTAATGTCCAGCTTGCCGTCGCCGATGACATCAATATCCGCCTGGTAAAACTCCCGGAACCGCCCCCGCTGGGCCCGCTCGCCCCGGTAGACCTTGCCGATCTGGTAGCGGCGGAAGGGGAAGGACAGCTCGCCCCCGTGCAGCGCCACATATTTTGCCAGCGGCACGGTCAGGTCAAACCGCAGCGCCAGGTCGGCGTCGCCCTTTTGGAAGCGGTAAATTTGTTTTTCGGTCTCGCCGCCGCCCTTAGCCAGCAGCACCTCGCTGGCCTCGATGACCGGTGTGTCCAGCGGCGTGAAGCCGTAGAGGGCGTAGGTCTCCCGCAGAATTTGCATCATCCGCTCCATCTGCTGCTGGGGCTGCGGCAGCAGCTCCATAAAGCCCGAGAGGGTCCGGGGCGTCATTTTTGCCATGTTCGTTTACTCCTTTGTTTTGAATTTCGTTGACGGAACAAAAAGCACTCCCGTCCCGTGCATTGGGACGAGAGCGCGTTGCTTCGTGGTGCCACCCAATTTCGGCCCCGAGGGGGCCCTTTGGTGCTCCTGTTACGGGGAGCGGGCCGTGGATGTTTCCATCCCCGCTGCTGGGGCTGTCTTCCCTCTGTGTGCCGGGCGCGCTTTCAGCCGTGGCGCGCCTCTCTGCCTCGGCGGTGACAGAGCTACTCCTGCTCCGTTATTGCGGTATATCAATTTATTTTAGCCCATTTGGGCCCGCTTGTCAAGCGGTGAAGGGGCTGCTTTTGGGATTGACCACCTCGCGCCAATCCAAATCGCCCCTTGCCAGGCCCAGCACCAGCATCTCGGCGGTGGCGATGTTGCTGGCGTAGGGGATGTTGTTCTTGTCGCACAGGCGAGAGATGTAGATGATGTCGTCGGTGGGACCCTTGCTGTTGGGGTCGTCGAAGCAGAGCACCATGTCCAGCTCGTTGTAGGCGATGCGGGCGCCGATCTGCTGGCCGCCGCCGTGGTAAAAGCTCATAAAGCGGTGGATGGTCAGGCCCGTGGCCTCGGCCACCATCTGCCCGGTGGTGGCGGTGGCGCAGAGCGTATGCTTGGCCAGGATGCCGCAGTAAGCGGTGCAAAACTGGACCATGAGTTCCTTGCGATTGTTGTGAGCGATCAGTGCGATATTCATAATTGCGCTCTCCTTTCTGTGCATATAAGGTCGTCTGCCAAGATTTTTGACAGTTTTCTATATTTTCATCAAGGGTATCTTGTACCCCGCGATGCGTCTTGCAATATTGTAGTAAGCCCGTGCGGCGTAATAATTGTCGTCGCACAGGGGAACGCCCTGGTTGAGACATCTCGGAATGTCCGCGTCCTCCGGCACCACGCCCAAAAGGGGCAGGCCCGCCGCGTCCATGGCGTCGTCGATGGTGGTGTGCAGCTGCCGCAGCAGCTTCTTGGCCACCCGGTTCACCACCAAATGCACCTTGCCGTTGGGGAACCGCTCCAGCTCCATCACCGTCCGCTGGGCGTCCCGCAGGGCCGTCACATCCGTGGTGGTCACCACCACCACATGGTCCGCCTCCTGGGTGGCCATGCGGAAGCCCTGTCCCAGCCCCGCCGGCGCGTCCACCAGGCAGAAGTCGAAGACCTCCCGAATGGCCCCCATCAGCGCCGCCACTTGCTCCGGCTCCACCCGGAAGCCGTCGTAGGCCAGGGGCGCCGCCAGCAGGAAGAGGGAGGGGTACTTGGGGTGGCTCACCACCGCCTGCTCCAGGGTACATCGCCCCGCCAGCACATCGGAAAAATCCATCAGTGCGCTGTCGCTGAGGCCCAGGGCCAGGTCCAGGTTCCGCAGCGAAATGTCGCAGTCCAGACACAGCACCTTTTTGCCCATAGACGCCAGGGCGAAGCCGATGCAGGAGGTAAATGTAGTTTTCCCGGTGCCGCCTTTGCCGGACACCACGGCAATGATCATGCCCATTGTGCCTCCTTATTTCAGAGGTGATTTTTTGATTTTCGCAAACGGACGGGGAAACTGGGCCGGCGTGGGCCGCACCTTGCGGATGATGACCACCCGGTGCCGCACCTCCGTGCAGGGAACGGTATAATCTAAAATTCTCTCGATTTTCCCGCCCAATTGCCCGATAGCGCCCCGTGCGCTGTCAATTTCCGCACTTGACTCCACGGACTTCATAGCCAGGAACAGCCCGTCCGCCTTCACCAGCGGCATAGCCAGCTCGCATAAGACCGGCAGCGCTGCCACCGCCCGGGACACGGCCAGGTCAAAGCCCTCCCGATGCCCGGCGGCAAATTCCTCCGCCCGGGCGTGTACGCAGGTAAAGTTGGTAAGCCCCATGGCCGCCGCTGTCTCCTGCAAAAAGTCAATGCGCTTTCCCAGGCTGTCCAGCAGGGTCATTTGGGCCGTTGGCTCCAAAATACCCATAAGCATCCCCGGAAATCCCGCCCCGGTGCCCACATCCACCACGGATCTGCCCCGGCAGTCCGCCGCCGTGAGCAGATAGGCGCAGTCCAGCAGGTGCAGCGTGGCTACATCCTGCGGCTCCGTGATGGCCGTCAGGTTCATCACCTTGTTTTTCTCCAGCAGCCGCCGGGTAAACTCCGTAAGCTGTGGAATGGCTGCCGGGTCCAGGCCCAGGCTCTCCAGGCCCTGTTTCAAAATGGCTTCCAACTTACTTCTGCTCCTTCAGCAGGTCGCGGATCTCCGTCAGCAGCTCTTCGGTGGAGGGGCCCTTGGGCCCCTCCGGGGCCGGGGCTTCCGCCTGCTTTTTCAGGTGCGTCAGCTTGTTCACGCCCTTCACCAGCAGGAACACCACGAACGCCGTGATGACAAAGGAGATGATGGCGTTGATGACCGCGCCGATGCCGAATCCGCCGGGGGCCCACTCGGCAAAGGTGCTGTCGGGGATCAGCAGGCCCAGCAGGGGGGTGAGCAGATTCTCCACAATGGAGGTGACGATGGTGGTGAAGGCCGAGCCCACCACAACGCCCACAGCCATGTCCAGCACATTGCCGTGCATGGCAAATTCCTTAAATTCCTGGAAAAATTTCTTCATAACGATTCTCCTCAGTGCTTGGGATGAATGACTTCCGTGCCGCCCATGTAAGGCTGCAAGGCCTTGGGAATCAGCACGCTGCCGTCCGCTTGCAGGTTGTTCTCCAGCAGGGCAATGAGCATCCGCGGGGGCGCCACGCAGGTGTTGTTCAGGGTGTGGCACAGCTGCATTTTGCCGCTCTCGTCCTTATAGCGAATCTTCAGACGCCGGGCCTGGGCGTCGCCCAGGTTGGAGCAGGAGCAGACCTCAAAATACTTCTGCTGCCGGGGGGACCAGGCTTCGATGTCGCAGGAGCGGCACTTCAGGTCGGCCAGGTCGCCGGAGCAGCACTCCAGCTGCCGCACGGGGATGTCCAGGGAGCGGAACAGCTCCACGCTGTAGCGCCACAGCTTTTCATACCAGTCCTTGCTCTCCTCGGGCTTGCAGACTACGATCATCTCCTGCTTTTCAAACTGGTGGATGCGGTAAATGCCCCGCTCCTCGATGCCGTGGGCACCCTTCTCCTTGCGGAAGCAGGGGGAGTAGGAGGTGAGGGTCTGGGGCAGCGCGCTCTCGGGGAGAATTTGTTCAATGTACCGCCCGATCATAGAGTGCTCACTGGTGCCGATGAGATACAGGTCCTCGCCCTCGATCTTATACATCATGCCGTCCATGTCCGTCTGGCTCATGACGCCCTCCACTACATTGCCGTGGATCATGAAGGGGGGGATGCAGTAGGTGAAGCCCTTGTTTATCATGAAGTCGCGACCGTATGCCAGCACCGCCTCGTGCATCCGGGCGATGTCGCCCAGCAAATAGTAAAACCCGCTGCCGGAGACGCGGCCTGCGGCGTCCATGTCGATGCCATCGAACCGCTCCATGATGTCCGTGTGGTAGGGAATTTCAAATTCCGGCACCTTGGCCTCGCCGAAGCGCTCCACCTCCACATTGCAGCTATCGTCCTCGCCGATGGGCACGGCGGGGTCGATCATCTGTGGAATGACCATCATAATTTTGTTCAGCGCCGCCTCCGCGTGCTCCTTCTTGGCCTCCATCTGGGCCATGCGCTCGGCGTCAGCCTTTACGGCGGCGCTGTTGGCGTCGATCTGCGCCTGGAGCTCCGCCTTTTTGGCCTCGTCGGTACACTTTTTCAGCTGTCCGAACAGGGGACCGTTGGCCTTGGACAGCTTGTTCCGCTCGGCCTTCAGGGCCTCGCCGTCGGCAATGGCCTGGCGGTGCTCTGCGTCCAGGGCGATGGCCTCGTCCACCAGGGGCAGCTTGGCGTTTTGAAATTTCTTGCGGATGTTCTCCTTCACAAGCTCGGGGTTGTCCCGCACAAATTTAATATCCAGCATGGATGTTCTCTCCGTTCTGTTTCATGTGAAACGATTTTATTTCAGCTTCAGGGCGTTCAGGGCGTCTAGGAGGTTGTTCAGGTCGTCCATCCCGTAGTATTCCAGCTCAATGCGGCCCTTTTTGCGACCGCTGACGATCTTGCAGCCCCGGCCCAGGTGCGCGCCCAGGGACTTGGCCGCCTCCTCGGCGTAGTTCACCTCCAGGCCCCCGCTGGTCACGGCGGGCTGGGCCTTTTCCCCGGCGGTGAGCTTCTTCACCAGCAGCTCCGTCTGCCGCACGGAGAGGTCGGATTTCATGATGGCGTCCGCCGCCTTTTCCTGTAGAGCAGGGGAGAGGGGCAGGATGGTCCTCGCGTGGCCGTTGGACAGCCGCCCGTCCTCCACCATGGCCCGCACCGGGGGACACAGGTTCAGCAGCCGCAGAGCGTTGGCCACCGCCGACCGGGACTTGCCCACCCGCTGGGCCGTTTCCTCCTGGGTGAGGTTGTACTGGGTCATAAGCTGTTGGTAGCCCTCGGCCTCCTCCATGGGATTCAGGTCCTCCCGCTGGAGGTTTTCGATCATAGCCAATTCCATGGCCTTGCGGTCGTCGGCCTCCACCACAATAACGGGCACCTGGTCCAGCCCCGCCATCCGGGCGGCCCGCCACCGCCGCTCACCGGCGATGATCTGATAGTAGCCCGATTGCAGCTTGCGCACCGTCAGCGGCTGGATGATGCCGTGCTCCCGGATGGAGTCGGCTAGGTCGGCCAAAGCGTCCGGGTCAAACTGCTTCCGGGGCTGGGTGGCGCAGCTCTCCACCTGGGAAATGGGCAGATACAGGCTGCTTTTCTCCTCGCCGGTGTCCATCACAGTGTCGCCCAGCAGGGCGGCCAGGCCCTTGCCCAGGCCTTTCGCATTGTTCGCCATGTCAGCCCTCCTCCTTTTCTTCCAGGGGATTTTTCCTCAAAAATTCCTCCGCCACCGCGTTGTACGCCTCCGCGCCGCGGCAGGTGCGGTCATAAGCATTGATGGGTTTCCCGTGGCTGGGCGCCTCGGAAAGCCGAATGTTCCGGGGAATCACCGTGCTGTACACCTTCCCCGGGAAGAATCTCTTAATTTCCTGGGCCACCTGGATCGCCAAATTCGTGCGCCCGTCGAACATGGTCAGCAGCACGCCCTCGATCTCCAGCTTCGGGTTCAGCCCCCGCCGCACGATGCGCACCGTGCCCATCAGGTCGCTGAGCCCCTCCAGGGCGTAATACTCCCCTTGCAGCGGCACCAGCAGCGTGTCCGCCGCGCACAGAGCGTTCAGGGTCAGCAGCTCCAAGGACGGCGGGCAGTCGATGAAAATGAAGTCATACCGGTCCGCCACCTGGTCCAGGGCGCGTTTCAGCAGGAACTGCCGCCCCTCCAGGTCGATCATCTCCACCCCGGCCCCGGCCAGGGCCTTGCTGCTGGGCAGCACATCGCCGTAAGGGGTGCGCACCAGCACCTTTTCCGTCTCCACGCCGTTGATGAGCACATCGTACACGCCGTTGCTGCGGGTCTTGTCCACGCCCATGCCGGAGGTGGCGTTGGCCTGGGGGTCGAAGTCGCACAGCAGCACCCGAGCGCCCTTGGCCTTCAGCGCGGCGGCCAAATTCACGCAGGTGGTGGTCTTGCCCACGCCGCCCTTTTGATTCACGATTGCAACAACTTTAGCCATTCGCCCACACGCCTTCCCAATTTTCTATCTTATCCGCTTTATTATATACCAACCCCGCACACCGTTTCAATAGAAAATAATAAAAAATTTGAAAACAAACCCTGTTTCATGTGAAACATTTTGCAAAACAGGGATGTTTCATGTGAAACATCCCCGTAGATATTGAATGAAACCTGTCATTGCGAGGGCGCAAAGCGCCCGTGGGGAGCGAGCCGAGCGCTGCCAGTGGCAGAAGAAGCGAGGTGAGCGAGTGGCCGCGGTCAAAATTTCAAGCGTCCGCCGTAAGGCAGCGCAGAAATTTTGGGCACCGCAACAGGAACATCCGTAATACCCTTACGAAAAGCCCTCAAACCAGCAACACCCCGGACAGCCCCGGCAGCGTCAGCCTTACGATCCCCTCCGCCGCCAAAAACTGCTGCCCGGTCATAGCGTCCGTCGCCACGGCCCCCGCCCAGGGGAGGGCCAACTCCAAGGCCCCATCCCCGGCGTTCATCGCCGCCACGGTCACTTCGTCCCCGGCCCGGCGCTCCAGCACCAGCCCGCCGCCCGCCGCATAGAGATACCGAAGCTCCCCGGCTTGCAGCGAAGCCCGCGCCTTTCGCACCTGCCCCAGCCGCCGATACCACGCCAGCAGCGCCGCATCCTCCTGCCCCCAGGGGTAGGTCCGCCGGTTCAGCGGGTCCTCGTAGCCCTGCATCCCGGCCTCGTCCCCATAGTACACCGTGGGCGACCCCGGAAAAGCGTACAGCAGCAGCGCCCCCAGCTTCAGCCGCTCCACCGCCCGGGCGTGTCCGGCAGGGGAGAGCCGCGCCTCCGCCCGCCCGGTCTTGCTCTCCGGCACAGGCTCCCCGCCCAGCAGCGTCAGAATACGCGC
Source organism: Clostridium sp. CAG:413 (assembly GCA_963650985.1). Classification (GTDB taxonomy): domain Bacteria; phylum Bacillota; class Clostridia; order Oscillospirales; family Oscillospiraceae; genus Vescimonas. The sequence continues at coordinate 14,520 of CAVJNL010000023.1, read as the reverse complement.
CGTGTCGTGGGTGCCCAAAAAGTTCATGGCGCAGTAGAAAGCAGGGGAGGGGTAGTGCTCCCGAATCTCCTCCATGCTCTCCCGAAACGCCCCGGCGTCCCCGCCCAGCAGCCAGTCCATGGCCGCCGTGCGAAAGGGGTAGTTCATCAGGCCGTGGGTCTCCCGGCCCAGCAGATACCGCCGCCGCCGGTCGTAGGCGATCTTGTTGCTGCCATCCTCCCAAACCTCGCCGATGAGCACCGCCCCGGGCTTTTCCTCCTCCATAGCCCGGCGAAGCTCCGCAATGAAGTCGTCCGGCAGCTCGTCGGCCACATCCAGCCGCCAGCCGTCGGCCCCGCACCGCAGCCACCGCCGCACCACCGCGTCCCGGCCCCGGATAATAAATTCCCGATACGAATCCTCGTTTTCCTCCACCGCCGGCAGCGTCTTAATGCCCCACCAGGCGTCATATTCCTCCGGCCAGCGCGTGAAATGATACCAATTATAATAAGGTGACTCCTTTGACTGCGCCGCCCCCAGCTCCGGGTAGAACCCGTCCGCGTTAAAATACCGGCTCACGCTGCCCGTGTGGTTAAACACCCCGTCCAGCAAAACCCGCATCCCGCGCTTATGGGCCTCCCGGCACAGCGCCCGAAAATCCTCCTCCGACCCCAGCATGGGGTCAATAGCCAGATAGTCGGCGGTGTTGTACCGATGATTGGACGCCGCCTCAAAAATGGGATTGAGGTATAGCGTCGTCACCGACAAACTCTGCAAATAGTCCAGCTTTTCAATAATGCCCCGCAGGCCGCCGCCGAAAAAGTCGCAGTTGCGAATCTCCCCCTGCGCGTCCGGCAGATACTCCGGCGTGTCCCCCCAGTTTTCGTGGACGGTCCGCGCCCCCACCAGCCCCTCCGGCTCTGGCATACGGCTCCTGCAAAAGCGGTCTGGGAAAATTTGGTAACTCACGCCCCGTCCGAACCAATCCGGCGTCCCGGTGTCCTCATACACCGTCAGCTGCCACCGCCCGCCGCCGTGGGTCAAATGCACCGTTTCGCCGCTCCGCCGCGTCAGCACAAAGTCATACCACACCAGCTCCGGCTCCTCCGGGGCCGTGACCACGCAGCCCCAGGCCCCGCCGCGCCTCGTGAGCGCCACGGCCCGCTGCACCCCGGCGAACTCCGCCCACAGCCGCACCTCGCCGCCGCAGACCCCCTCGTCCTCCGAGCACAGCACGGAAAAAGACACTTCGGTGCCGCACAAAACGGCACCGAAGGGCTTCTTACATTTTATATCTTTAGAATCAAAATAAATCGACATATAAAACTCCTCCGACAGGTCAAAAAAGCCTCGCAGAGTTCGCGTCCGCAGACGCGAAAAATTAAAATCATTTTTCACCGCGACATGTGCGTGGGGAAAAATACCGCTCAGACTGCAAGTGTGGAATTTTGAGCCTATGGCTCAAAATTATGTGCGTAGCAGGCTGCGATCCTTTTGGCAGAAAAAACGAAGTTTTTTCGCCAGGAATGTTACTGTATCAAAGTGTTCTCCCCGGAAATGGTCGTGTCCGTGGACGCGCTGGAGAAGTAAGCGTTGATAATGTCCCTGGCAATGGGCGCCAGATTCGCGCCGCCGCCGCCCTGCTCAATGACCACGCACACGGCGATCTGCGGGTCGTCGTAGGGCGCGAAAGCCACGAAGCAGCCGTTGGAGAGCTCGCCGCCGGTCTCCGCCGTGCCGGTCTTGCACCCCACGGGCACGATGCAGCTGTTGAACACATAGCTCAGGCTCCCAGTGGCCAGTCCCCGCGCCCCGGCCTTCACGGCCTCCAGGGTGCTGTCGGACATCTCCACATGGTTGGTGGGCCCCTTGTCGTAGGCGTAGACCACCGAGGAATTGTCGTAAGCCTTGGCGCTTTTCAGCAGGTGCGCCTCATAGTGGTCGCCGCCGCTGACCAGCGTCGCCACATAGTTCGCAAGCTGCAAGGGGCTGAACAGGTTATACGACTGCCCGATGGCCGCCGTAATGGTCTGGCCGTCGGTCCAGGTCTCGCCGATCTCCTCGGCGTATTCGGGGCTTGCCAGCACGCCCGCAGAGTCGCCGATCTCAATGCCCGTGTGCTTGCCCAGGCCAAACTGGCTGGCGTAGTCGTCCAGCCGCTCAATGCCCGTCAGCCGCCCCACCTCATAGAAGAAGTAGTTGCACGAGACCGTAATGGCCTCCGTCACATTCACCGCCCCGTGGGTGCCGCCGGTGGCGCTGTAGATCCAGCACTTGGGCTGGGGGAACTCGTAGTAGGTGTAAATGCCCCGGTCCACAATGGTGGTGGAGGGGGTGATGATGCCCGATTCCAGCCCCGCCACGGAGGTGCAGAGCTTAAAGGTGGAGCCGGGGGCGTAGGTGCCGTCGGTGGCCCGGTTGAACATGGGCAGCGCCGGGTCCTTGCTCCAGGTGTCGTACATCTCGTCCCACTTACTCAGGTCGTAGGTGGGGTAGCTGGCCAGGGCCAGCACCTCTCCCGTGCCTACGCCGATGACCGCCGCGCCGCCGCCCCGGGCCACGCCGTCGCTTTGCGTCATGGATTCAATGGTGGCCGCCAGGGAGTCCTCCGCCACCTTTTGCAGGTCGATGTCAATGGTCAGGGCCACGGTGTTCCCCGGCTGGGGCTCCTTGGAGTAAAGCTCCCCCGTGACCTTGCCGTTTTTGTCCGTTGTCACCAGCTTCACGCCATTGACCCCGTGCAGATACTCCTCAAAGGCTTCCTCCACGCCGCCCTTACCCACCAGGGCGTCCATGGAATAGTCCTTATCCTTGTATTTGTCCCAGTCCTCCGCGAAAATGCGGCTGACCCGCCCGAGAATATGGGCGGCATAGGTGGTGTTATACACCCGCTGGCTGGAGGTGCCCGTGGACACCCCCGCGTAATGCCCGTCCACCACCTGGCTGATGAGCGTCACCGGCACATCCTCGGCAAACACATAGCTGCCCGAAACGCCCGCGCCGTACCGCACGCCCGCAATGAGCCGGGCCTGTTCGTCGGTGTATTCGTCGGAAATTTTATACGCCTTGCGCACCAGGCTCAGCAGCGCGTCGCCGCTGACGGCCAGGGAAATTTGCTCTTTCCCCGCGTAGGGGATCTTGTTGCTATCCAGCCAATCGATAAAGGTCTCCCCCGGCTCCATGGTGGTCAGCTCGTAGGGCGCGCTCTGCCCCAGGGGCAGGGGGTCGGTCCACTGCACGCCCTCCTTTTGGCACAGCTCCAGCAGGCGCCACACCGCCGCGTTGCATTCCTCGCTGGTCTCGAAGCTCTCGTCGGAGAATTTCAGCGTGTAGGTCAGGCGGTTGGACACCAGCACCTTACCGTTTCGGTCGGTAATGATGCCCCGGCTGGTCTCCACGGTCTCCCGCTTGGCCGTGCCCGCCACCGACTGGGCCCGGTAGCTCTCGCCCTCCACCACCTGGTATTTCACCAGCAGTATGCCGAAGCAGCACAGCACCGCCGCAAACGCGCCCAGCAGCACGATAAGCCTGGTGCGGTAGGGATTCATTTTCTTCATAGTTGGTTTCCTCCTTTCCAGAGGGGTCAAAGGGTTCACTTATTCCCGGTCAAACGCCCGCCGCAGCTTGTGCATGGGCAGGTAAATAAGCGGCATCACGGGCACGGTCACCAGCAGCTCCTTGCCCATGAGCGCCAGCGCGTCTATAAAAGCGAAGTCGGTCTTCGCCTGCAAGCACAGGGTGTTCAGCAGCCCGCAGCACACCAGGCTCAGCGCCCCGCACAGCATGCAGCAGAAAAACGGCCACGACAGCACCTTGCCCGACAGCAGCCGCGTCACCACGAACACCATGAGAAACGCCACCGTGTAAAAGCACGGGATCACCCCCGGCATGGTCAGGTCCAGCAAGACCCCCATGACCAGCGTGTAAATGGCGCTCTCGTGTACATCCTCCAGCGCCGCCACCGTGGACACCAGCACCGGAAACAGGAACGGATGCACCCCCCACGCCCGCAGATGTACCAGCCCAAAGCACTGCACCAAAATGAAAAACAGCGAGATCAGCGCGTAAAACAGCCACTTGTAAACATAGTCACGATGTCCCACGGCCCACCTCTCAGTCCACGATGTCAAAGGCGGTGATGATGAACACCTGCACCAGGCTCTCCGGCTGCACATTGGGCTGTATCACGGCGTACTGGGTCAGGCCCGAGTCGTCCGTGCGCACATCCTCCACCGTCCCGATGACCAGGCCCGAGGGGTAGTACCCCCCCAGTCCCGAGGTCAGCACCAGGTCGCCGCCCACCGGCGGGTTCGTCCCGGAGAGGTAGTTGAGCTTCAGCTTCCCGCTGTCCATGAGGGAGAGGTCCCCCATGGCCACGGCGGCCTCGCCCGTGCGGAACACCGTGGCGCCGAACTGGGCCTGGGTGTCTAAGATCGTCGCCACCGTGCACCAGTTGAGCCCCGCCTCCGTCACCACGCCCACCAGGGCGCCGTACTGGTCCACCACGCAGTTGTTCACGGCTACGCCGCTGCTGGTGCCCCGGTTCAGGGTCAGGGTGGAGGCCCAGTTGGAGTTTTCATACTGGGTCACCTTCGCGCTCTCAAAGGTAAAGTCCTTCCGCTGCTCCCGCAGGTTCAGGAGGTTTCGCAGCCGCTCGTTTTCCTGGCTGTCCGTCTCCGCCTGGCGGTTGGCGTCCTCCAGCTCCGCGATGCGCTTTTTCAGCTCCTCGTTCTCCTTTTGCAGCGCGTCCACATCGTCAAACCTGTCGCCGATGGCCCCAAACCAGTTGCCGATGGCGGCCCCGGCGGAGCGAAACGGCGATGCGATGGTCCCCGCAATGTTCCCCAGCAGCCCCGATCCGGTGGCCGAGAGCACCGACAGCGTGATCACAATGACCACCGCCGCCGCCAGGATCCATATTCCCATTTTGCTAAAAAAATTCTTCATATTTTACTCCAAAAGGTCAATGCCGAAGTCTCTGAGCATATCCGCCAGCAGCCCCACGGGCAGGCCCATCACATTGAAAAAGTCCCCGTCGATGCGCTCCACCAGCAGCGCGCCCTTGCCCTGGACGCCGTAGGCCCCGGCCTTGTCCATAGGCTCCCCGGTGCGGATGTAGGCCCGCAAATCTTTCTCTGTGGCGGGCCGGAAATACACATCTGTTTTCTGCGCCCGGGTGCAAATTTTCGCCCCCCGCCGCACCGTCACGCCGGTGCAGACGGTGTGCTTCCGCCCCGCCAGCATCGTGAGCATTTTTAGGGCCTCCGCCTCATCCTTGGGCTTTCCCAGCCGCTTCTCGTCCAGGAAAACCATGGTGTCGGCGGTGATGATAATCTCATCCTCCGCGCACAGCGCCGCCGCCCCGTCGGACTTCTCCCGGGAGATGAATTTCACGATTTCCTCCGGGGATAAATTTTCCGGATAATATTCCTCCACCTCCGGCACCCGGATGTCAAACTCCGCGATGCCCATGCGCCCCAGCAGCTCCTGCCGCCGAGGGGAGCCCGAGGCCAAAACAATCTTCGCCATCCTTTTACCTCCCCGTGGAGCCGAAGCCCCCCGCGCCCCGCTCCGTGGTGTCCAGCTCTGTCACCATTTTGACCACAGGCTGCACCACCGGCGTCACCATTAACTGCGCTATTCTGTCACCGGGCTGCACCGTGTAGGGAACCTGGGACAGGTTGATAAGCCCCACGCAGATCTCCCCCCGGTAGTCGCTGTCGATAACGCCCACGCCGTTAGCGAGGCACACGCCCTGCTTAATGCCCAGCCCGCTCCGGGCGAACACCAGCGACACAAACTCCGCCGACGGCAGCGCAATGGCAATGCCCGTGGGCACCACCCGCCGCTCCCCCGGCGCCAGGGTCACGCTCTCGTCCAGACACGCCAAAAGGTCCATAGCCGCCGACCCGGCTGTCGCAAACCGGGGCAGGGGAAACACCGTGCCCATCTTGGGATTTACCGCTTTGATTTTCAGTTCCATGGGGTCAACCTCTCAAAAAGTAAATACAAATAGTAATAATCTACAGAAATAATACAATTATCTATCAAAATTTCACTCAACACCGCGATAGAATAGGCCGCGTGTGAACTCGGCAGGCGGGGTCGAATCCCCACCCTGATACCGCCGCAGAATGTCCAGCGCCTCCTCCGCCGTCTCCGTGGTAAAGCGGAGCCGAGCCCAGGTGAGGCCGCATTTTTTCCACTCGGGCTTGTCTGCCAGATACAGCGCCTTGCTGTTTTGGATCTCGCTGCGGCAGCCGTACCCGCAGAGGATGGGAAACGCCGCCCCGGTGCGGTCCGTGATCACGCCGCCGTTTCCACCGCCGCACCGGCCATTACACCGCAGGGGGCAGTTCTCCGTGACCATCAGCGGCAGCCGCCCGTAGACTACACCCTCGCAGGGCAGATATTTGCGCAGGTCCCGCACCTGCTGGTGCCGCAGCTCCGGCGACACCGTGGCGCTCTCCAGCCCCAGCTCCTGCAAAAATAGCAGCGCCCGGCTGTTGAACACATTCAGGCCCATGTCGCCCCGAATCTCCAGCCCCAGGCCCGCCACAATGGGCAGGTGCCCCAGGTTACTCACCGCCACGGCGGAAAGCTGGGGATTTTCCCGCAAAATTTCCCGGAATTTCCCCTCGTCCTCCGTGCGGAAAATGCGCGGCAGCACGGCGCACAGCTTCGTGTACCCGGCGTATTCGTCCAGGTCAATTTCATCCAATTCTAATAAGGTAAGGGGCAGATACAGATATTCTACGCCCTTCGCCAGCTCCGGCGAGAGCTGATGGGCATAGGCAACGCTTGCCGTCAGCTTCGGCGCACTCATATAGCCCGCCGGGGCCGCCGACAGGGGAGGGGTGTCGCAGACGCGCCGTCGGGGCTTTTTCGCCAGCCGCGCCCGCAGCTCCGCCAAAGCCTCCCGCCGCAGTGCGTTGATGCTCCCGGCGGAGAGCATGAGCCCGCTCGCCAGGGCAATGTCAATGCTTCGGCAGGTAAACACCGTGCCCCCGGTCTTTTGCAGCCGGGCGCGCAGCTCGTCCTCGGTCAAAGCCCGGTTTCGGGCCGCCTCCGGCATGGGCCCCCGCACGGTGACGCTCCGCCCGTCGGGCAGCGCCGCCGTCAACCGGGCTTCTTCCCCCGCCGCCACCCGGCAGGAAAAATCCACCGCCACGGGCCGGTTCTCCGCCCCGTTTTCGTAGGTCTTGCGCACCTGGCTGAACCAGTCCTCCGGCCACCGGGCGTTTTCCGGCCGCATACCAAACATCTGCAGGCCGCGCCGCCCCGTCCAGTACCCGTCCGTAAACCCGCTGCGGGAAAAGGCCCGCTCCAGCTGCGCCGACTCGCCAGGGGAGGGGGGACGCTTCTCGTCCAGCAGCCGCCGGTAGATAGCCGTCACCGCCGCCACATATTCAGGCCGCTTCATGCGCCCCTCGATCTTCAGGCAGGCCACGCCCATCTCCTCCATTTGCCGGAGATAGGCGGCCAGGTTGTTGTCCTTCAGGCTCAGCAGATACCCGCTCTTTTCGCCCACGGTGTAGGGCAGGCGGCAGGGCTGGGCGCAGGCGCCCCGGTTGCCGCTGCGGCCCCCGATCATGGCGCTCATGGCGCACTGGCCGGAGTAGCACATGCACAGCGCCCCGTGGCCGAATACCTCCACCTCCGCCCCGCATTCGCGGCAGATAATTTCCGTGTCCCGGGCCGAAAGCTCCCGGGCCAAAACAACGCGCTCCATGCCCAGCTCCGCCGCCAGACGCGCCCCCGCCAGGGTGTGCAGGCTCATCTGCGTGCTGGCGTGAAGGGGCTGGTCCGGGGCAACGGCCTTAGCCAGCTGCCACAGGCCCCAGTCCTGCACCAGCACCGCGTCCACGCCCCAGCGGCTGGCCTTGCGCAGTGTTTCCGCCGCCTCGGGCAGCTCCCGGTCGGTGAGCAGGGTGTTCAGGGTCAGGTAGACCTTCACCCCGTGCTCGTGGCAGTAGTCCACCGCCTGGGGAAAGGTCTCGTCCGTAAAATTCCGGGCGCTGCGCCGGGCGTTAAAGCTGCCCAGGCCCATGTAAACGGCGTCGGCCCCGCTCTGCACGGCGGCCAAAAGCGCCTCCGGGGACCCGGCAGGAGACAGAAGCTCCATTACTTCCGGCCCTGCTGCTGGGCCTTGAAGAGCTGACGCTTCAGCTCCGAGACCTCGGTTTTCGCCTGGGCGGCCTCGTCCAGGTAGCTCTTCACCTGGCGGCGCAGATTCTCCGCCGTCTGCTCGCTTTTCAGCAGCTCGTCGGCCAGGTTCACGGCGGCCAGCACCGCCGCGTCGCCCCGGCCCACCTTGGCCCCGGTGATGATCTCGCTCATTTTCTCGTCCACCATCTTCGCCACCTGCTCCATGTAGGCGGTGTTCTCCTCGGCCACCAGGGTGTAGTCCTCGCCGCAGATGTTCACTGTGATTCGATTCGCCATAGCTGCCTCCTGTTCTTTTTCTGAAAAAGGGTATACAACCTCATACTAAATCATCTTATTATAACACATTTTTGTGCCGGGAAAAGCCTTTTCTGTCCGAAAATAAAAAATTAACAAATTAAAATGCGTCTGTACCTTTACGAAAAGGCGGATTTCGTGTAAAATATACTCTGTATCATTAGCGGCTTGCGAAAGCCCAACGAATTGTATGGAGGAAAGAGGTGCATTTATGGCGGGCTACATCATCCAAGACCGGGAGCAGATGCTCACCCTGCCCGCCCGACAGGTGGACGCGCTGCTGGCGCTGTCGGACGGTGACGCGGCCCTGCTCTACCTCTGCCTCATGCGCATGGAGGACGCCGTGACCCCGAAGCAGCTGATGGAAAAGCTGCACATGAGCGCCCTGCGGCTCCAGGCGGCCCAGACCAAGCTGGAAAAGCTGGGCCTCATCCGCGCCCAGGCCCTGCCCGTGCCGGAGCCCCTGCGCCGCCCGGCGGAGTTCACCGCCGGGGAGCTGAGCGACCTGCTGCGGGACGGCGAATTTCAAATGCTGGTGGAGGAGACGGAGCGCACCCTGGGCAAAAAGCTCACCACCATGGACTTAAAGCGCCTGGCCAGCCTGCACCGGGAGGTGGGCCTTCCGGCGGATGTGATCTTCCTGCTGGTGCGCCACTGTGTGGAAAACCAAGAGCGCCGCTACGGCCCGGGCCGCCGCCCCACGGTGGCCGTCATCGAGCGGGAGGGCCACTATTGGGCCCGCCGGGGCATCTTCGACCAGGAGAGCGCCGCCCGGTTCCTGCGTTCTGTCTCCCAGCGCCGGGAGCGGGCCGCCGAGTACATGTCCGCCCTGCAAATGGGCGACCGCCGCCCGGTGGAGGCGGAGGAAAAGTACATCGGCCAGTGGATCGACTGGGGCTTTTCCCCGGAAATGGTCGCCATTGCCTACGAAAAAACGGTCTTGAAAAAACAGGGCATGAACTGGAAATACCTAAACGGCATCCTGCGCCGCTGGAACCAAGAGGGCCTGCGCACCCCGGAGGCATTGCAGCAGGAAAAGCGGCCCGCACCCAAGCCCGACGGCGGCAAAAACCAGGCCATTGAAGAGTATATGAAGTGGTAAAAATCCCTGGCGAAAAATCTTCGATTTTTCTGCCAAAAGGCTTGCAGCCTGCTGCGCACATAATTTTGCTGCTTGCGGCAAAATTCCACACTTGCAGTCTGAGAGGTATTTTTCCCCACGCGCATATCGCGGTGAAAAATGATTTTAATTTTTTGCCGTCTGCGGACGGCAAACTCTGCGAGGCTTTTTTAAGATAAAAAATGATATTATATAAATTATATAATAAGGTACGAAGGGGGCAGAGATATGGCATACGACGGTAAGGTCATGCGCGCGGCATTGCAGCGCTTCGAGGAGGACAGGCAGCGCCGTGCGTCCCAGGTGGAGGCCCGCCGCCAGCGCATCTATCGGGAGGTGCCCCGGCTGGAGAAAATTGAAAAGGAGCTGCGTGGTACCGTGGGCCGCATCATGGCCCAGGCCCTGCGCCGGGGGGAGGACCCCGCCCCGGCCATCGCCCGGCTGAAAGCGGAAAACCTCACCCTGCAGCAGGAGCGCTCGGCGCTTCTCAAGGAGCACGGCTACCCCGCCGACGCCCTGGAGGACCGCCCCCGCTGCGTCCTCTGCGGCGACACCGGCTACTGCCGGGGCAGCGTCTGCGCCTGCCTTCAAAATTATTACGCCCGGGAGCAGATCCGCCAGCTCAGCAGCATGCTGGATGTGAGCACCCAGAGCTTCGACACCTTCGAGCTGGACTGGTACGACACCGACCCCGGCGCCTTCAGCCGCAGCCCCCGGGAGACCATGGAGCGCAATTTCACCGTCTGCCGCCGCTTCGCCCAGGATTTCGGCCAGTCCGGCGGCAACCTGCTCCTCTTCGGCGACCCCGGCCTGGGCAAGACCTTCCTCTCCGCCTGCATCGCCCGGGTCGTCAGCGATGACGGCTTTTCCGTGGTGTATGACACGGCGGGCCATGTGTTCGCCCGGTGCGAGGCCGCCAAGTTCCGCGCCGACGAGGAGCCGGACGCGGCGGAGGATGTGCGCCGGTACGAAAAGAGCGACCTGCTGATTTTGGACGACCTGGGCACGGAGATGACCACCGCCTTCGTCCAGAGCGCCCTCTACCAGCTTGTGAACGCCCGCCTCCTGGCCGGAAAAAGCACCGTCATCAACACCAACCTCACGCCCCCCGAGCTGGGCGCCCGCTACGGCGCGGCCATCCGCTCCCGCCTGGAGGGCGAGTACACCGTCCTGCCCTTCATAGGCCGCGACATCCGCAAGCTAAAGCGCGACCGGGGCTGATTTTCCCCGCCCCCGCAGAAAAAAGTTACGCTATACACCGTCTATCTAATATGCTATAATACCATTCGTGAAGGAGCATACGAAAATCATGACCGATACCATCGCCGCCATCGCCACCGCCCGGACGCCCTCTGCCATTGGCATCGTCCGCGTTTCCGGGCCGGAGACTCTTTCCGTGGCGGACCATATGTTTCGGGCCAAAAACGGCAAACCCGCCGCGAGCCAAACCACCCGCCGCATGATCTACGGCCAAATGCGCACGGCAGAGGGCGTGACCATCGACGACGGCCTGTGCGTTCTCTTTCCGCCTCAGAGCAGCTACACCGGCGAGTGGTCGGCGGAGCTGCACTGTCACGGCAGCCCCGTGGTGCTGGAGGAGGTGCTGCGCAGCGCCTTTGCCGCCGGAGCCCGCCAGGCCAAGGGCGGCGAGTTCACCCAGCGGGCCTTCCTCAGTGGCCGCATGGACCTGATCCAAGCCGAGGCCGTGGCAGACCTCATCGACGCCGAGACCGCCGAATCTGCCCAAAACGCCGCCCTCCAGCTCTCCGGTGCCATGAGTCGGGGCGTGGAGCAGGTCTACGATGACCTCATGGACATCACCTCCCGCTTCTACGCGGCGGTGGACTACCCCGATGATGAAATTGAGCCCCTGGAGCGGCAGCAAATTGCCGACGCCCTCGCCCGCAGCCGCGCCGCCCTCCGGCGCCTGCTGGATACATTTCACCGGGGGTGCATTTTGAAGCAGGGCATCCCCACCGTGCTGCTGGGCCTGCCCAACGCCGGAAAATCGTCCCTCCTCAACGCCCTCCTGGGCTACGACCGTGCCATCGTCACCGAGGTGGCGGGCACCACCCGCGACACCGTGGAGGAGAAGGTGCGCGTCGGCGGCCAGCTCCTGCGCCTGTGCGACACCGCCGGCATCCGCGAGACCGCCGACAGTGTGGAAAAGCTGGGCGTGGACCGTGCCGTAGCCGCAGCGGAGCAAGCCGGCCTCGCTCTGGTGGTGCTGGACGGCTCTCACCCCCTCACCGGCCCGGAGGACGCGGTTTTCGCCCTGGCCGAAAAGGCGGAGCATACCATTATAATAATAAACAAAAACGATCTGCCCCGGCGGCTGGATATGACCGCCCTCCAGGGCCGATTCCAAAACATCTGCGCCCTCAGCGCCCGAACCGGCGAGGGCGTGGAGGATTTGGAGGCCATCATCCAAAAGCTCTACCCCACCCCTACCGGGGAGACCGGAGCCCTGCTCACCAACAGCCGCCAAGCCGAAGCCACGGCCCGCGCCCTGCAAGCCACCGACTGCGCCGCCTCCGCCCTGACCGCCGGCCTCACCCCCGACGCCATCCTAACCGATGCCGAAGAAGCCCTCGCCGCCCTGGGCGAGCTGACCGGCAAAACCCTCCGCGAAGACCTGGTAGCCACCATCTTCTCCCGCTTCTGCGTAGGAAAATAACCCACCGCACTACTTGCAACGCACCCGTAGGGGCCGATGCCCACATCGGCCCGCCCCACCGCACTACATGTAACCGTCCGTAGGGGCCGGCGTCCCCGACGGCCCGCCCGCAGGCACTTCTTGTAACGCATCCGTAGGGCGGGCTGCCCTCAGCCCGCCGCCCGGACTTGCACCGCACCCCATGCAAAAACCCCGTCATTGCGAGGGCGCACCGCGCCCGTGGCAATCCGCATCCCCCGTCCCCCTAAAACCTTTTCACTATTCACTCTTCACTATTACCTTAAATTTCCCCCATCTTTCCCCTTTCCTCTATCACCGTCCCCCCCCGCCGGGCCGTGCCCGGCCATCCATATCACATCCATATCGAAAATCCCAAAGGAGGGCATAACTTATGCGCGATTATATTGTCATGACCGATAGCTGCTGCGACCTCGCCGACCAAATGGCCCGTGACCTGGAGCTGGAGGTCCTGCCCCTGACCATGCACATGGACGGGGAAAATTATCCCAACGACCTGGCCGGCACGGCCATTTCCAACCAGGAGTTCTATAAGCGTCTCCGCGCCGGGAAGGTCGCCACCACCTCCGCGGTGAATGTGGGCCAGTTCCAGGACGCCATGCGCCGGGTGCTGGAGAGCGGCAAGGACATCGTCTGCGTCTGCTTCTCCTCGGCCCTCTCCACCACCTATCAGTCCGCTGTCATCGCAGCGGAGGACCTGCGCCCGGAGTTCCCGGAGGCGGAGATCCATGTGGTGGACTCCCTCAGCGCCTCCCTGGGCCAGGGCCTGCTGCTGTATTTGGCCGTGGAGCAGAAGCGCAAGGGCCTCACGGCGGCGGAGCTGGCCAAGTGGGTGGAGGACAATCGCCTGTCCGTCTGCCACTGGTTCACCGTGGACGACCTGAATTTCCTCAAGCGCGGTGGCCGCGTCAGCGCCACCACGGCGCTCCTGGGCACCATGCTCTCCATCAAGCCCATCATGCACACCTCCGACGAGGGCAAGCTGGTCCCCGTCAGCAAGGCCCGTGGCCGCAAGGCCGCCATCGCCGCCCTGCTGGATAAGATCGAGGCCCTGTCCATCCACCCGGAGAACCAGACCATGTTCATCTGCCACGCCGACTGCGAGGCGGACGCCAAGGCCGTGGCCCAGACCATTCAGGACCGCTTTGGCACTCCCACCGTCCACATCAACTACATCGGGCCCGTCATCGGCAGCCACACCGGCCCCAACACCATGGGCATCTTTTTCGTAGGCACCCAGCGATGAACTGGATCGAAGTACATATCGACACCCACCCGGCGGACCTGGACGACCTCTGCGCCCGCCTGGAAAATCAAGGTGTCACCGGCCTGGTCATCGATGACGAGGCGGATTTCAAGGATTTTTTGGAAAATAACCACCAGTATTGGGACTATGTGGACGACGATTTGCTGCAGGAGAAAAAGGGCCAATGCCGGGTGACATTTTACCTCTCCGACGACCCGGATGGCCGCCGCCGGCTTGCGTACATCGAGAAAATGGCCCAGACCCTGCCCCACGCCCATCTCTCCCGCGCCGCCGTTCGGGACGCCGACTGGGAGAACAATTGGAAGCAGTTCTATAAGCCCATGGAGATCGGCGACCGCCTCCTGGTCATCCCGGAGTGGGAGCAGGCCAGCGTCCCCGGCCGGGTGGAGCTGCGCCTGAACCCGGGCCTCACCTTCGGTACCGGCAGCCACGCCACCACCCGCCTGTGCCTCCGGGCCCTGGACGCCCATGTCCACGGCGGCGAGCGGGTCCTGGACTTGGGCTGCGGCAGCGGGATCCTGTCCATCGCCGCCCTGCGCCTGGGCGCGGCGGAGGCATTCGCCTGTGATATAGACGATAAATGCGTGGATGTGGCCTACGAAAACGCCGCCATCAACGGCATTGGCAAGGACTGCTACACCGTCCGCTGGGGCAATGTGGTCACCGATCACGCCCTGCAAGCCGAGTTCGGCGGCGCATACGATATAGTCGTCGCCAATATCGTGGCCGATGTCATCATCGCCATCTCCCCCCAAGTCCGCCCGTTTTTGAAAAAGGATGGTTTCTTCCTCTGCTCCGGCATCATAGACACCCGCGCCGAAGAAGTAGCCCACCACCTGCGTGAGGACGGCTGGCAGATTATAGAAACCAACACCAGCGAAGGCTGGTATAGCTACCTCTGCCGCTAAAAAAGAAAAATTGAATCCCCCCAAAAGCACCCCTGAAGTGACCCCAAAAAGTTAGACAATATTTGAAGAAAAAATTGTTCAAGCAACC